>CALETX010000125.1 GCA_937920455.1 uncultured bacterium | reverse complement strand
GATGCACTCCTGGATGCGGACGTTTCCATAGACGCTATACACAGCCGACTTCAACCCCTTGTCCCCATCCAACGTCACCACCTTCAGATTACATCCTCGAAGACCTCGCTCCTTCAGGTTCCTGAGAATACCCTCTACTTCTGTGCTGTTCTCGCTATAACACACCCGAACAGCCAGCGCATCCACTGTCCCATCATCTTTCACGCCAAGCACAACCACCACCGGACGCTTTTCCGCCCCACACTGCCTGATCCCAACGTACATCCCATCAATAATCAATCCCTCATACTCATCGCTAAGTGGCGCATTCCTGAAGCTTCTCAGACTTTCCTCCAAAGCGCGAATCAATCGAGCCACAGTGCTGCCGCTGCATGCACTCCCCAAAGCCCTTGCCAGCCTCTTGGCAACCGCCCGGCAGCTCATCCCACCAATATACGCTTCCAACAACAGCTCATCCAACTCCCGCCATCGCCGCTTGTATGCGCTAAACACACTGAAGTTCAAATGCACTTGACGCGCTCTGGGCACTCTAAGCTCAACACTCCCAAGACTGGTCCCAAGCCACCGCCGCCGGTACCCGTTGCGGTAATCCTTCCGACCTGTCACCCCACGCTCGTACCTCACCGCACCAAGCTGCTCATCCGCATCCTCCTCCAATATCCTCTCAAGCATCCCTTTGAGCATCTCCCTAATACGATTCTTCAAATGTTCCTCAACAACCCCATCATCAACTCGCCCCTGATCAAACGGCTCTCCAGAATAAACTTCCAACCATTCCACATTCTCTGCTACTCTCACTTCGTAGGCCATAGGTCCTCCTTGGTTTGTTGTTATTCTTACAAACCCCAAGAAGTCTACCATGGCCGCCAAGGGGTGGGGCTGGCCCCACCCCTTCCTCTTCTACTCCCCAAAAGTACACACAATATGCTACAGTGCTGAAAAATCCCGCACGCCTCTGAGGTGAAATGATATGATGAATCGGAGAAAAGCTCTGAGGGATACAGCCAGCCAGCGCAGTTCCCGTGCCAGGTGCTTCGGAAAAACTATTGCTCTTCCTCATTACACACCCTCGCCCTTATCCACCCGCCTCCTACCCATCCCCCTCCCCACAGCCAAGAACGAAAAAGAATTTTTACAAACCTTCAATCCGTACCGGCGAAGGCCAGTCTGCATCAAGACACGTGAGAATTCAGAACTTCGCCTGTTTGCCAAGCAAATCATGGCAGGCCGTTGTTGTCCTGAAATGTAATTCAGCCGTCACGTCGTGTAGACGCCACCGCCGCAAGCCATCACAAAGAGAATTCGCAAGCTGCGTCATTTGATGTTGCTTTTAACACTTTGCGGACTAACCCTATACGCTAAAGGTAAAGCAGGATGAAACAAAGAAGGTCGCAAATCCGTATAAAAACAAAACCCCCAGCTTCTATACGATCACATCCTCTGTCATGTGACTCGCTCGACCGACATGTGCCGCTCTTTGATGTTCAGGCTGGGTGCGAGGGCGCAATCCCCGGACAGGAAAAACGTTTTACTTTGACAGCACTGCTTCGAGAAATGGAGCGCGCCGACATACAGAAGGCTCTCGTCCGCATCGCCCCTGACGATCTCGATGTGGATTTTGAAGCATCAAATGCTCGCTTGTACGAAATCTGCCGCAGCAAACGCAATCTCATTCCCTGCCCAGTCGTCATTCCCGCTTCGGCTGGCGATGTGCGAACGGAAGCAGCACAGGCGGATTATCACGCCAGGCACGGCGCCGGTGCTGTGTGGATCAGGCCATCCCGTGATGCCTGGATCATCGCCGAATGGGCATGTGGAAGTCTCTTTGGATCGCTTGAGAAAAGACGCATACCTGTCTATTGCGCTGAACGCTATGTCCCGCTCGAACAAGTAGCTTCAATCGCAGGCAAGTACCCCAATCTCCCTCTTATTATCGCAGAGGTTGGATACGGAGAGTTACGAGCAATTATCGCATTGCTGCAGCATTTTCCTTCGGTGTATCTTTCGCTTGGGTCTGTATTCACTGGCCACATGGCCATTGAGAGATTAGTTGAACTGGTTGGGCCTGACCGTCTTTTGTTCGGGTCTGGCTTTCCACCGGCCGAGCCAATGGCTGCGGTGAGCCAGTTGATGTATTCGGCAATCCCGCATCGCGAACGTGAAATGATCGGCCATGCAAACATGGAGAGGCTCGTCACACGCATCATAAGATGAAAACCATCCTCGATTCCTGTCGCAAAGGAATCCCCGTTGGCGTACCAGACGTCATTGACATGCACGGACACATAGGCCGGTTCAGGTTCGCCATTCCTGATCTCTCGGTCGGAAGTCTAGTCCGCGTCATGGACCGGCTTGGCGTGCGTTCGATTGTTTGCAGTTCCATCCAGTGCCTTTCGTACAATCAACGCGACGGCAACAGGCAGGTGCTTGCCGCAATGCGTGAATTTCCCGGCAGAATTCTTGGCTATCTATCAATATGGCCTTGGGACGCCAGGACCATGAGCGACGAAATACGATTTGGAGTAAGAAATGGCTTCACCGGTTTCAAGCTCTACAATGCCATTGGCTTCCCATACTCGCATCAGTCCTACACCCAGGTGTACGAAGCGGCAAATGAGCATCGCATGCCGATTCTTTTCCATACATGGGGAGAACCGGAAACATTTTCCACGATAAAAACACTGGCCCGACAGTATGAGGATGCCTTTTTTATCCTGGGTCATTCCGGTGCGGTGAATCCTGATGCTTACATTGACGCGGCATCAAATGTGCCTAACATTTATCTCGAAACGTGTTTCAGCCGCGCTCCTGTCGGCCTTCTGGAGAAACTCGTGGCAGGCGCAGGCGTTGAGAAAATAGTATGGGGGTCAGACGCCTATTTCTACAGCCAGACCCAACAGATGGGTCGAATCGCCGGCGCGCGCCTCTCCGAAGATGCAAAAAGTAAGATACTT
>CALETX010000124.1 GCA_937920455.1 uncultured bacterium | reverse complement strand
AAAAAATGGACAAATGCCGGCCATTACAAGGATGAGCACAATGTTCAGAATAGCCGGCATGAAAGCCGGAAGCGCAAAGCGTTTATGAGCGTTCAACAACGCCATGGCAAACGCGCTCACGCACACAAAGAGCACATAGGGAAACATTATCCTGCCCAACCGAGCGATCGCCGAAAGCCGAGGCCATGACGCAAAAGTCGAGAGCCATGCCATAACGGCAACGCCCACGCCGGAAATCACGACCAGCGCCAAGAGCAGCACTCCGAATATCCTGCCAGCAAGCCGCCGCGCCGCGTCGGATCCCTCTCTTTCCAGCGTCTGCGTATAGACAGGAATGAATGCAGCCGAAAGCGCCCCCTCTCCAAGAAGATATCGCAGGACGTTCGGTACTTGAAACGCCACGTCGAAAGCCGACTTGGCCAGCGACGTTCCAAAAAACACCGCCATGAGTATTTCGCGGCCCAGCCCCAAAACCCGGCAGACGGCTGTGAAAAAAGCTATCACCGCCGCCGAAGCCGCAATGTTCCGACCGGCGCCAGCTTGCGCAGCGCCATCACCAACGTCTGCCGCGCCAGAACTCATCCGCGCAACACCTCCAACGCCGCGGCAGCGGCCATTTCGGGCGTTATCGCAGCAAGAACCCGTCCCGCCATGCGCGACGTCCTCCCTATGAACCTCGAACGGCGAACATTAGGCGCTGCGAGTATCCGGTGCCCCTGTCCGAGAGGACCGGTGACCGCAGGATCAGTGATTCCGAATACCGCCACTGTCGGCGTTCCAACCGCAGCGGAAAGATGCATTCCGCCGCTGTCATTGCACAAAGTCAGCCGGCACGCACTCAGAAGGGCGGCCAGCTCGCAGAGGCTCAACTCTCCGGAAAGATTCAAACAGTACGGAGCAGCCAACTCCGAGACAACCCCACATATCGAGCGTTCGGACGCGCTGCCCAAAACCACAGCGCGAGCAGCAACCGACCCGCAAATGCGACGGATCGCCTCAGCAAAATACTCTGGAGGCCATCTCTTCGAAGGGCCGCGCGCAGCTCCAGGAAACACGGCGACCCACACGCCGCCTCCGAACTCTGGAAATCTTTTCTCAATGCTCCGCCTCGCCTCGTCGGGAATAACAAGCCGCGGCGGTGATAGATGAGTGTCGCCGGAGCCGACAATTTCAAGGTACTCCACCGCCTGATGCCGGACGTATCCGCGGCCATGCCCTGAGACAACATCGGTCAACATCCAAACCCGACAATGACCCTTCGTCCCTATCCTTATCGGAATGCCTGCCAGATAAGCTATCAGCGCAGATCTGAAGGAGTTCGGGAAAATCACCGCGCCGGCCGGCCTGATGCGCCTGAGAGATCTTGCCGCCTTAAGAAAACCCCACCCCGATGTGTTCACGGCAATCACTTCGTTAACCGACTCGCTCATACTCCACAAGTCAGCCAGCCACGGACGAGCCAGGATGACAATCCGCGCCCCATCAAGGTTAGCCCGCAGCGTCTCGACCGCAGGCATGCTCATTATGCAGTCGCCCAGCCAGTTCGGGCTGAGCACGACAATCGTTCCCTCTACCGGAAGCAAATGCGCGACAGGCATGTGCGAAAATCCTCCGCCCCACTCAGAATCTCGATGTCCACCCTCAGGAAGTAAACCGGAACATCGCACCGCTCCAGTCTGGGAAATCGCACCGCGTCCTTCTCGGTCGTGACAATCGCCGAAGCGCCAAGCCTCTTGCTGGCGTTAACGATATCAATCACTTCCTGCTGCGTGTATCTGTGATGATCCGCAAATCGGTGGCGATCCAGAATCACAGCGCCTCTGGACTCTATGGCGGACTCGAAGCTTGCTGGTGCGGCTATGCCGGAAACAACAACAACGCGCAGACCCTGAAGCCAGCCAAGTTCCCTGCGTTCTGATGAATAAAGATTCTGCAGGTAACGCGGGCAGTGTTTGCATTCGATCATCTCGGCACGTGGATTGAGTTCCCTAAGCTTCGCCTTCAACTCTTCGGAGCCGACGCCGTCAGACTTGGTGATGAAAATGAAGTCCGCTCTGCTTATATTCCGGATCGGCTCTCGCAAAATTCCCCGGGGAAGCACGAACTCGTTCCCGAAAGGATTCGTTCTGTCAACCAGCACAATCTCAACACGATGCTTGAGAGCCAGATACTGAAAACCGTCGTCCAGAATCAGCGTGTCGCAGCCGTATTTGCTGATCGCATGCCGTCCGCTTCTGACGCGATTCTTATCAACCAGAACCAGGACATCGGGCAAATTTGAGGCCAGCATGTATGGCTCGTCACCGCTCATGAGCGAATCAAGCAGAAGCGTGTTGCCATCGGAAACAACCCTGGGCAGAGTCCACTTGCCGCGGCGCGTTATCTTATCCGCAATCAGTTCCCACACTGTGGGCTCCAGTTTCTTGTATCCCCTGCTGAGTATTGCCACGCGCCTCCCGGCTTTTTGCAACTCCCTGGCAAACACTTCCACCACTGGCGTCTTGCCTGTCCCCCCAACCGTGAGGTTACCGACACTTATCACCTGACACCCAAGGGCGTGATGCCTGAGAATGCCCTTTTCATAAAGGAAAAGCCTGAGCTGCACAATCCCGCTGTATAAGTAGGAAAGATAGCGCAACGCAACAAGCAGAACACGCACCCCGCCCCTAAAGTCTTTCTCAGGACGTTTGCGCTGTATAAGCAGTTCTATGTACCGCTCGAGCCGCTCAAATCTGTTGCCCCTTGCCACTCGCGCGCACCCCCGTAACTGACCCCGCCTCTCCGTCCGGCGGAGCAGCAAGTCGTTAGACTATGACAACCCCTCGCTCATGTCGAGACTGCCATTTTTCTGCAACAGCCCACCAAATCCTTGCCTACTGACAAACCTCCTGCTATATGTTTGACGAAAAGCAGAAGTAATCCGATAAATGCGGGAGGTTTTGGGGCATGAAAATCCCGTTGAATATGGGGGGAAATGGCAACGTCTCATCAAGAGCCGCGCAGGCTAAAGTTCTCGAGAAGGATATAATCGCAGCCCAAAAAGGCGACTGGAACGCCAAAAACAACATCATTCGAACCTTTACGCCACTCATCACATCCCTCGCTGAAAAACGGACCAAGGACCTCAAGGAAATCAATCGCTACATAGATGCAGGCAAAGAGGGACTGCTCAGGGCTGTCCGCAAGTACAAGCCGAGCATAGGCGCCGAAAAATTCAACATTTTCGCGGTGGAGTTTATCGAAAAAAGCCTAGACCGCTGCCAAAAGGGCGGAGGATTCTGGGCGCGCCTGTTCGGAAGATGAGAAACCGCCCCACCGACCGATGGAACAGGATTCGTTGATTCTTCCTTTTGAACGCACACTCTGCTCCCTTGATCTTCCCAGTTTCTCGGCCGGATACCAATCCGTTTCCGTGGACCTTGGATGCGGCAAAGGCAGATTCCTCCTGGCGCGCGCCTTATTACATCCTCAGGAACTCATCCTTGGCGTTGACCGTCTCATCCACCGGCTGGCAAAAATAGACGCAAGAGCCCGCAAAGCAGGTATCCAGAACATAAGGCTAGTTCATGCTGACGCCGGCCTTGTAGTCGGTTGTCTGCTACCGAACCGTTCCGTTGACATTTTCTTCGTGTTCTTTCCCGATCCGTGGCCCAAACGCAGACATTACAAACGCAGGCTGTTCTCCCCACCCATACTCGATGCGTTTCACAGAACCCTCAAACAAGGAGGAATCATCCATATCGCCACCGACAACGCCGATTACCACAAAGCAATTCTGCGTCTGTTCTCGAATGACTCGCGCTTCGCGCCCACCGCGCCGTATGAACCGCCAGAGGAAGAAAAAACGGATTTTGAACTGATTTTTCTGGCAAAGGGCGAACGGATCTACCGTTCCTCTTTTGCCTCGCTCCCAGGCGCCGGACCACTCCACTCAATATCCCGCCCAGCTGCGGCCAGACCCATCAGCATCGCGTAAATAAGTACGATCTCGGCATCGCCGATATTAAATTCGACAATCCCGTTAAGAACCAGCGCCACCAACCCCGCTGCGACACTCAGCGCGATCGGCACAAACTCATTTTGCACCCGCGCAGCTTTTCGCGCCATCAGGCCAGCTGTCCCCAAAGCCCCTACTGTCCACAGAACATACACTATTAGTCCAAGCCACCCCGTTTCCACCAGAACCTCCACCGGATTCGAATGCAGATGACTGCGATTCCTCTCAATATCAGGCGTGTAACGCATCATCATCCCTTCGGTCACACATCGCCATCCCACTCCCCACGGATGATCGCTAAGTATGGCCGGTGCGGTGCGCGTCCACATATCCATCCGCCCGCCTCTCACGACTGCCACCTCCTGTGCGATCGAACCGAGACGCCCTCTGACTGCAGGC
>CALETX010000123.1 GCA_937920455.1 uncultured bacterium | reverse complement strand
CTTCGTTGCTGGGACGATTCGTCGCCGGATGAATCGCCCTCCAGCCGTTGTGATCATCTCTGGCAACCACTTCCTCTCGACCCTCCGTCAAAAGCGTAATCCTTAGAACCTCATCAGGAGGAATCGAAATCATCGTCCTGTCGCGGAATACCAAAGGATCAGTAAGCCAGGCAGTAATCTGTTCCACAACTGCTCTGTCCAGCAGAAAAACGACAGGCTCGCCCTCGATACTTGCATAGACACTCCGCTGCTGCTCTACTGGAGCCGCGACCAGCAAACGACGGACGTTGGGAAACGGGCCAGCCGCGCGAAAAGGCTGACCAGGCGGAGTCGAGGCGATACTGACAAGCGATGACGAAACCTCTGTTCCCAGCAAAATCGAATACCGCGGAGGCGAAAGGCCGTAATCTGAAAGATTCGTCGCAGATTCTGCCACGAAATCCTCCACCGCCAGCCTCGTTAGCGACAGCAACTTCTGCTCAACGACAGCATCATCTGCCTTGCGTAGCAACGGTTCTGTGATCATCCAGCCAACATCGGGGTGCTTCACAAGCGACAAGCAATCGTCCCCGTCCCTGAACGAAGCAACCTGCACTGCCGAAGGCGGAATACGAAATATGCTTCTATCCCTGAAGTGTGAAACTGGCGCACACACGAGCTTTAAAATTTCGCCAGAAACCTTGCAAACGGAAAGCTCCCCGCGCCGACGAGCATACACATGTGAACCATCTGCATCGGCCGATTTGCCGAGAATAACCTCCCTGCCAACATCCTCCTTCTCATGCCACACTGTAATGCGCGATGAAGCCTCATCCTCTGCGACTCCGTACATGACTTCTCCGCCTCCCGCCGCTCCTGCTCCCGCGCCGCCATCGGCTGGCGGATCCCAGACGAATTCCAAAATTTTCATGGCTTTGACGGCTTCGAGGATGTTTTGCACAAATGCCTGATCAGCGCGGGCAGCAACCGGCTGGCGAATCTGCCATATCCCGTCAACACGTGACAGTTGCACAAATCCTCCAGCCCTTCTCCAAATCTCCACGCGCTCAACCCTCGCGGGCTCAATCGCAAGAACAACCCTGCTTCTCATCTCGTCAATCGTCTCAGGGAGAAAATCCCACAGAGCTCTTGAAACCGCTATTATCTCTTCCATTCCGGCCATCTTAACGTAAAGCGTCCTGCCGATTTCTGATTCGTTACCGACAAGAATCTCGTGTCTGCCGCGCGAGTCCTGCACAAGTATTTTTGCGCGCGGAACTCTCAGCCCATAATCGTCCAACGTCAACTCCCGCTGTCTGCACTGCTCGGCGGTTATGACCTCGCCCCGGCGCAATCCTTCAATAGCGTTCAGAATTCTGGCCACGCGCGGGCCATCCGCTTCCGCCACCACAGGCTTTTCCATACGCCAGCGCCCTTCTTCTCCAAGCCGAAATTCCATCTCAAAGGGGCCTTTGACCACAACCACACGAAACGCTTCTTCAGCCCGGAATCCCGGCAGAACAGGCCCGGAAACTTCGGCAGGAACAGCTCCTCTGTTCCATTCAATCAAGAGAATGACAACGCCAAGAACAACTGCCACAAAGAAAAGCCATAGGGTGGTACGAGCTTTCATCTGCGCCGCCTGATCCACACTCCTATGCCGGCCGCCGCCACAAGCCCAGGACAGAGTCCTACTATAAGAGCAAAAGCTATTCTCAAACGCCTCCGGTCCATACCCAGCTTCAACTCAAGCGGCCTGCGCGGTTCTATTGCCAAAAGAGTCTGTCTCTCAACGAGCCAGTTCACGGCACTCATAAAAAAAGCCTCATTGCCTCCGGCGCTTGCTCCAATACCGCCATTGCTCACGAAATATGAGTCTCCCACAACCACCAGTCTTGTCGGTTTTATTTCAACATCAACAAGGCTAGACGATCCCTTCTCCACAGCCAGAGCCACCGCCACAGGACCGGGTCTGTCAACACCCTTATCGAAACGCAGCGGAGATTGACTCAAATCAGATTCAGCCCAGCCCGGCGCTGTATTGGAAACGAGCACAGAAACACGCGGTTTGTCCGACTGCTCGTCCATCGTAACACCTGCCTCGACCTCCACCACTCGAGGCATGTAAAACATCGTCACAAGGTCTCCAACAGACCTACAAACAGGATGGTCTCCATAGGAAGTGACCACGAGTTCTCTGCCTGTAAGAGTTGCGCCAATGGCAACTTCCCGGCAAACGCGCACCCCCCACCCCTCCAGAAGTCTTTCAAGCCCAGACTCTGTGCCCGGATCTATCATAACCAACAAACGCCCGCTGCGCTCCAAATACCTGCGCAATATATGCATCTCCGCCTCAGCAATTTTCTTCTCCGGACCAGCTATAACCAGCGCCGAAGCATCAGCCGGTATCTCGCGCGTCGCCGCCATAGACAGCGAACGGACGTCTATGTTGTCACGCCGCATTCGACGAACAATGTCCGAATAACCACCCGGTGTGGTGTCATCTATGTCGCGCTCGCCATGCCCCTTGAGAAAATAAACAACCGGCGCGCGCTCCTCCAATACGCTCTTGATCGCCGAAGTGAAAAGCTGCTCCGTCCTCAACCCCGTCAGCCTCTTCTTCAACTCCTGGCCCTGAATCGAGTACTCGAACTTCATCAAAGCCGAATCATCCACATACTTCTTGCGGCCACCAGCCTCAAACACAACCACATTGGGCTCTTTCAAATCGTATTTCTGTTTCAGCTCTCGTACCCTTGCGATGTCCCGGTCAGGATCAATCAACTCCACTCGGAGTTTCAGGCCGGGAAGACGATCGGCCGCGTATTCATACTCCCGCAGGATTCTCCTGACCTCCTCGTATAGCTCATGACCGGTTTGGAAAAATACACTCACGAGAATCTCCCCATTAAGCGAGGCGAGCGTGGAAATTGTCTCATGAGACAGCCGTCCGTAGCGGTTTGACGAAATATCCCATCTCAAAAGCTTGAGAGAGGCCAGATAATTGGCCATTACCACAATCATGAATGCAAGGAAAACTGAAACAAAGGCGTTTGCGCCGGCAGCCAGCCTCCGTCCGCGATGCCGCCACAGACTCCTTCGCGCCTTTCTCGTGTCATCTAAGGACGCCATGTCCATCACTTGCTGCCCTCTCCCTCTACTTCCAGCGCTGCGAGTCAAGCACTGCCACCGCCGAAAAAATCATGAAGGTCGCTGCTGACAGGTGCAGCACCACAGGTCTGATGTCAAGCGACCCTCGCGCATAATCAAGAACCTGCTCCTCTATGGCCAGCGTCGCAACAACTCTATCCATCCCCGCGGGAAGCATTATCGCAAGATGCTTGAAGAAAAACGGCGCGCACACCGCGCAAAATATACAAATCGCTGCTATGATCTGATTCTTCGTGAGCAAGGATACGAAAAGACCAATCGCCACAGATGACGCCGATATCAACGCCAGCATAATGCAACCGCCGGCCACGCTTCCAGAATCCAGCGCGCCGATTCCCGGTCCAAGAGCGGCAACAATAAAAAGATAGCCCACCGCAGGGAATAGAACCATCAACAGAAAAGTCAGGGCGCCCGCAAACTTGCCCATCACGACGGCAACCTCTGTCACTGGCGCGGTCATCAACGTCTCGATAGTCCCAAGCCTCTTCTCCTCAGCAAACAGCCGCATACAGATGACCGTCGAAAGAATAGGCACAAAAAACAACATGGAAATAAAAAGCATCACCTCAAGTGTCTCATGCCTACCTTCGTTATGAATAGCGGATTGCAAGAAAATCCAGCCCTCCATTGCCAGATAAATCACAATCGTAACGTAAGCCACAGGCGAAAGAAAACACCCCGCCAGCTCGCGGCGCCAAATTGTGAAAAAAGTCCTCATGAAACCTTCTCCCCGGCCGTCATCGAAACGAACACGTCTTCCAAATTGGTCCTTTCAACCCTCAACTCCCTCATAAGCCACCCGCGCCCTGCAATCATTCTGAAGATTTGCGTCCGCGGATCGGCCCCGGCATCACACGCGCATGCGAAACGGTGCCACTCGCCGGTGGACTCCGCCGACACCCCCACTACTCCATCAACGGACGTCAGCGCCCGGTGAATATCCTCCCGAGCCCCACCAGAAACCTCGAGAACAACCCTCATGCTCCCGCGAATCGTCTTCACAAGATTGTCAGCCGTGTCTGACGCAAGTATCCGGCCCTTGTGCATGATCAGCACCCGGCCGCAAATCATCTCCGCCTCTGGCAGAATGTGTGTGGACAAAAGAATAGTGTGATTCGCAGCAAGACCGCGGATCAGCTCGCGAATGTGCCGTATCTGGTTCGGATCAAGTCCGATCGTCGGCTCATCCAGCAGAAGAACTTCAGGATCATGAACAAGCGCGTCCGCCAAACCAACTCGCTGCCTGTATCCCTTGGAAAGAACCCCGATTACCGAACGCCTCACATCCCCAAGCCCGCAACGCGAAATAACCTCGTCAACGCGAGCCCGCAACCTCCGGCTCCTGAGGCCCTTCAGCCGTCCCCTGTATTCCAGATACTCCCGCACACGCATGTCTGCATAAAGCGGAACGTTTTCCGGCAGATACCCTATACGCCTGCGCACCTCGAGTGAATCACGCAGGACGTCAAACCCGTCAATCGTCACAGCACCCGCTGTCGGCGCAATAAAACATGAAAGTATCCGCATGGTGGTGGTCTTGCCCGCCCCATTCGGTCCCAGAAAGCCCACTATCTCGCCACGCCCGACTTGAAACGAGATATTATCAACCGCCCGCATTAGGCCGAAACGCTTTGTCAGATTTTCGACTCTTATCATCCCCACGCTATCCCCTGAAAGGATCCGGTTGACTCAACAAATAGACTCCTATTATGAGATACGCATGTTCTGCGTCAAGGCCTTCCTCCTCTGGAGAAATGTGTCATGAAGAAGAAAACCGCCGATAAGAACCGCAATGCGCATCCGCATTGTACTGCTGCGGGCAGCATGCATTCTTTCTTTCCCCGCGCATCCGGTTACCTCAAGCTCATTCCGAATAACACGTCCCCACTCGTCAGGGAAACAAATCGGAGTCACCCCTTCATATGGACCGAACGCCACCTCAAAATCCTCTGGTTCGATCCCCGTTACCGACCCGACTCGCTGGCCACATCGGATGGTGAGAAAGTCCTGGTCGAAAGCCCCGGCGACTGGAATCTCGAATCAGGACCGGATTTTCTCCAGGCAACTCTGCTGGTCGGCCCGGAACAGCGACGCAT
>CALETX010000122.1 GCA_937920455.1 uncultured bacterium | reverse complement strand
AACTATGTGGGAGCCTGGCAGCTCTTCCAGAGAAAAAAGGCCTGTTCGAATTTCTCGGACGCAGATCTGTTGTGGTGGCTCTGGAGCTGAAGGATCCTGAACGTATGAGACGCGGACTTTCGCTCTTTGCGCAAGAATTGGCTTCAGTCGCAGCCTCCGGCAGAAGTACGCTTTACCTGCATGCATGCCAAGAACATGAAGCAGCATGGATTCTAGGCGCAGCCGGCACAGATTCGGTTCAACCGCCCTTCAGATTGGAAATAGACGGACGTTTTCTGGTGGTGCAGAATATGCCACGTGGACGCCAGCCGGCGCGCATCTGTCGCCTCGATTCATTCCCAGCCTCAATGATCACTCTGCAGATGCATCGGCGCGGAAGTTCGGACGAAGCCGATCCACCATCGCTCACGGCGCGCAGGGCCATGGTCAAGAACATAGCAGCGCTTTATCCTGTCGTTGCTTCAGGGCTTGCGACCGCCGAGAAAGCGCCACTGGAATATGAGCGGCTCTGCGGCGTCAGACCAGTTCATATTACAAATGGAAAGTGGTTCTGGAGCGATTTTGACCTTGGCAGCACGAGCTTCGGCACAATCACTGCGCCACGGGTCGCATCGCCAGCATCAGAAGGGCCATCGCCAGCCTATCTTGTCATGCAACTGCGTATTGAGGCTGACTGCCTGCGGTTCACAGCAGGTTGGAAAAAACCGTGAACGTTTTCTTCCAGCGACGCGGCAAACTCACTTTGCAAGAATACTCCTGTGCAAGACGTCGCCCGTCGCGTCAAGACATTCGCTGGCCCGTGCCTTTTCAGATTCGCGCCTTATATTCCGATTGATTTCGTAGTTTTTCAGTTCTTCAGCGCGGCTATGAAGTGTCTCGGCATAGAAAGTCTTGATGGCTTCCGGGCCAGGGGGGGTGAGGGTACGGGAGCCTTCGGCAATGGCATCCAATAAATATCCCTTCAGCAGCTTTTCTTTCAGTCTCTCAAAAAGGCCTGGGCTGGCAAATATTTCGATGGCATGCACACGGCCGTTGAGAGCAACAACCATGCCGACCGTATTATGGTCTTTAAGAGATGGAAGGATCGCTGCCGCGCATTCTTTATAGGCGGCTTCGACCTCAGGTTTGCTGATTGAAGCTTTGTAACTGCCAGTGCTGCTTTCGGCTTGCAAAGCGGTGTTTTGTTCCGCGACCCGATCCCACACTGCTTGCTGGCTCTCGAATTGGGCTGCCATCTTGGTCGCTCTGCCAGCCATGGCTGGAGCGGCATCGAAATGCATACTTCCACCGTTCCATCTGCCGTGCTCGACACACCTTACTTCGATTGGCATCTCCCGGCCAGGTCGGATAATCACATCATAGGCGACAACGCGGTCCTGCTTTCCGCCTATTATGATCTCCCCCGCTGAAATGTAGATGGGAAGTCTTCCGTGGTTGATTACTATCACAACCGGCACAGAACCATCTCCCTTTTCCCTTATTGTGATTGTCTTCTGCCTCACAGCCTCATCAAGGGTAAGATACTCATCCTTGATTACCGGCCCTTTGCGAACAATAGGATAGATTGCCATGGCGCCATACATAACGGGTCTCTTGACCGAATGCTTGTCATCCAGATCGAATGGATAGCCGCCCTCTCCAGCCGCCAAACCGCCAGCACCGCCTAAGAGGGCGAGGATGACTCTCTCCGTGGCGCCGGCTTTTCGCAGATCAACTATCGCGTCAGCATCAAGCCTTGCCGGAGCGCCCTCTTTCTCAATATAGGCAAGCACAACCGCCTCGCCGACATCAGCCTTCAGCAGTTTTATCACCTCTTTGACTACATCCGCACCTTGCGCCAGTGGTGCGCAAGACAAACCCACCATCAAAGCCCCCATGATGCCTGCGCATGTCGAGTTCAGCAGATATGTTCTCATTCGTACCTCCACCTGAAGGCGGCATTGTCTGCATCTCATGCCTTCACCTGTTAAGACGTTCGGCGTCCCGGCTTTCTTCCAATATTTTTCGCATGACCTGATGCGCCTAACTGACGTCATTGTTTGAGGATCGCACAAGCTTGCCAGGCCTGACAATAATCTCTCTGACGCCGTAGTTCATTCTTGTTGATGACGTCATCGAGTTGATAGGATGCTTTACGTGCGCAAGGCTGAACACTTCAAACGCCTGTGGTTATTTCAAATCGCTGCGGACTTAGCGGCCGTTGCGGCGTCATATTACACGACGTACTTCATGCGGCTTCACTCGGAATGGGGAGAGGCCTTTTTCACACTGCTTAATCGCACTTTCGGCTTCCGAGAAACGGGGGATTTGGGTGAAGATCTTGAGGTCTTTTACTTCACAAGCGCTCCGCGCATCATTCTGCTCATCACGGCAACCCTCATCGTACTCTATGCGCTTGCCGGACTCTATCCGGGCCGTCGCTTTCTGAAGCCTCGCCTGGATTCATGGTCCATTGCTGTGGCAAACGCCGAAGCCCTGACGATATTCTTCGGTTATTTCTACCTCCGACGGAATATTTTCCATCCTCGGAGCTTTTTTATTCTCGTCCTGTTTCTAAATGCTTTTTATACGGTCCTGTTCCGCTCTTTAATCGAAAACCTGTTGCGTCGTATCAGACGCAAGTGGGGCGTGGACAGGGTGCCAGCTCTATTGTTCGGGACCGGAGAAGCAGCCGAGTCCATCCGCGCTTTTATCGAGAACTATCGGCCGCATGGAATCCACATCGCTGTCCAAATGCCCTATGATCCGGCAGTCCCATTTGCTCAACAGTTTCCTGCGCTTGAAAAGGCCCTCACTGAACACGACGTTAACATGCTCATCTCTGCGGTTCCCACACTCCCGCTGGAACAGATTATGGAGATTCTAACGATGACTGACCGAAGGATAGTTTCAGTCAAGATTTTATCGAACAATCTCTCAGTTATACCCATGCGCGCAAGGCAACCCACCGATTTTTTCAAGGGCATTCCTCTTGTGCACTTCGAATCACCTCCGCCAGGCGAAAAGTACGGGGAGCCGTGGCGGGTTGTTAGCATTGTCACCGGCTGGTTGGCGCTCTTGCTGCTGGCTCCAGTAATGGCGGCTATCGCCCTCACCATCCGTCTCACGAGCCGTGGACCTGCGATATTTTCACAAGAGAGAATCGGAGCTAAAGGCAAACATTTCACAATGTACAAATTCAGGACAATGTACGATCAGGCGGACGAACTGCGCG
>CALETX010000121.1 GCA_937920455.1 uncultured bacterium | reverse complement strand
GGCTGTTTTCAAAGCGTCCTTTTCGACGACAACTTCGCCGCCCGGCACCGAAACAAACCCCCTGCCGGAACGAGACAAACTCAGCTTGCCAGAGTAAACTTGCGGCTGTGACGCCAGCCGATATCGGTTGCCTGCCTCTCTTGAGAGGAGCCCCTCCTTTGCCATGCGCGCAAGCCAACCTTCGAGTTTCTTACGGCGCCCGCCGCGTAGGCTCAAACGCTCGGCGATCTCGCGAGCCGGAAGCGCCGCGTGCCCGCCACCACCAAAAAGCCGGAGAATGTGCTCCCTCGCCTCATCATACTTCATCTGCTGCATCGCCTTTCATAGCCGCGCAATCTATCTCGAACCCTGGATAACGCCATCCGACAGGAAAAGACCTGCACTGTTCGGGCTTGGCTTCATGCACAAAGCATGTATTGTCCTCGCACAAAAAACCGCACTCTCCCGTTTGCCGTTCAACCAACGTCAGACCACGCCGGTCATCCGTCAGCCTCGTGTATCGGGCCGTGAAATCCTTCACGTCCATGGAAAGATATGTCGCAAGGCGGTCAACATCCTCAGCAGTTAGCCTGACATCCCCCCGTGGTCGGCAGCAGTTTCCGCACATTCTGCATTTGAAATTGCGAAGTCTGCCTTCGATAGTTGAGTTCACAGAGGCACCTCCTGCACCCTAAGCCCCTATGGCCGCTTTGATGTAATCCCTGACCGCCCCTGTTGAGTTGGGAAGCACCTCAACTCTGGTCGGCAGCGCTTCAAGCGCGTCCAACCGCGCATGGCGAGCCACATCCTTGCCGACCGCAAGCTTCACTGTCTCGCCGAACTTGGCGGGATGAGCAGTCGCAAGGCAAATCATCGGCTCCCTGGCGTGAAGCCGACTTTGAGCCACATGCACACCTACGGCTGTATGCGGATCAAGAAGATAGCCGTGCTTCTCGTAATATGCCCGAATCGTTGCGAGAGTCTGTTCCCTGTCCGCGGAGCCCGCCGCAAAAAGGCCGTCTCTGTCAGACGGAAGATACGAAACGTCGAGCCGGCCGGTGCGCCCAAAATCTTCCATGGCGCGCCTCACGCGTGCCGCGTCACAGCCCATGCGGTAGTAAAGATATCTCTCAAAATTGCTGGCAACCTGAATGTCCATCGAAGGACTCAGCGTCGCTCTAACTGGAACAACTGAATAGTCTCCGCTGTTGAAAAAACGCGCAAGAATATCGTTCTCGTTCGCGGCCAGCACAAGAAGGCCAACCGGCAGCCCCATTCTCGCCGCCATGTACCCCGCAAAAATGTCGCCAAAATTTCCAGTCGGAACAGCAAACCTCACCCGCAAGCATCCGCTGCGATCCATCACGCGAAAGGCGCCGTAAAAGTAGTACACCATCTGAGCCAGAATTCGAGCCCAGTTGATCGAATTCACAGCGCCAAGGGAATAACGGTCCTTGAAATCAAGATCTCTGAACAGTTGCTTCACAATAGCCTGGCAGTCGTCAAAAGTCCCTTCAATCGCCAGATTGTGGACATTCTCGTCCAGAACAGTGGTCATCTGCAATTCCTGGACCCGACTGACGCGCTTGTGCGGGTGAAGGACAAATATCCTTATGCCTTTTCTCCCTCGCACCCCGTGAATGGCGGCGCTTCCAGTGTCGCCGCTGGTTGCGGCAAGAATATTCAGTTCCCTGCCCGATCCCGCCAGGACGTGCTCGAACAGCCGGCCCAGAAACTGGAGAGCCAGATCCTTGAAAGCCAGCGTCGGACCGTGGAAAAGCTCAAGAACCTGCACACTTCCCGTTTCAACCACACGAACGACATCAGGATCGTCAAACTCAGAGCAACTCCCCTCAATCAGTACCGCCAGATCTTCCTCAGGCATATCAACAAAAAGCCGCATTATCTCCACTGCAAGGTCCTTGTACGAAAGACTCGCCCACTGCTTCAGCTTGCCACGCACATCCGGAATGGTTTCAGGAATGATTAACCCGCCGTCTCGGCCCAGTCCCATAAGGACTGTTTCGCTGAACCCTATGGGGGCGATTCCTCCTCTTGTGCTTATATATTTCATGCCTGAGAATTCCTCAGAAGGCGCGTCATCAATGCATCATCTTGCACAATATCCCGCCCTCAGAAGCCTTGTCCAGCTCCATAATCGAACAACGGCATACCAACCCATAGCTGACCAGTTACGGAAACACCAGGCGCATCATGGGCAGCGCAAATAAACTTCACAGACCGGACAGATTGAACCATGCCCGATCCACAGACGTCATTGCCGGCTTGCCTCTTCTTGCACGGCCATTTGACAGACGCGCTCCTAGAAAAACTCCCTCCCATTCGTCGGGAGCCATCCCGCAAGGATACCGCAGAGCCAGATAAATATTCACACGCTCTTTTGGTTCCAGCTTGCCCAGAGAAACAACAGTCATCCCGACTTCGTTGCTGATCGCTATCGCGCGTTCGGAAGCTCCGAAGTTCCTCACTGTCACCGGCATAGCTGTGCGCGACAGAGCATCCTTGGAAAAGCAGAACTCCACGCTTTCAAGTTCCGCTCGACCCGTGTTTCCTGCTTCAACAGCATAAAACACAATAGTTCCTGTGTCTTCTCCGGAAGGAACGACAAGCCTAGCTGGCCAATACATGAGTTCATCTGAAGGAGTGTAAAACAACAACACCCCTATACATACGAACACGAACGTCACCGATCCTATTGCCATCCACCGGCCAGGTCTCCAGTCAGGCAAAAGGTTCGAGACTTTCCGCAATGCTATCACGAATCTGGGATTCCTTCTCCAATCATCCGCGGCGAAGGCGCTGTACGCTCCAGCATTTCGAAACGAAATACCACATTTCCAGCCCCAACCGCGCTATGCTCCGAAAGAAAACTCAGCCCCGCCACCCGCCAACCATACTCTGATGTCTCGGCGCGACGCGCAAAATCGCATGCTGCTTCAAAAGACACCTCCCGCAATGTCGTCTCAGCCTCACGCAGCAGCCAGCCGCCCTGAACACGGCGAGAGGTCTCGCGTATGCTGTCAGGCTCGGCGGACGGAAACATTTCTCGCAAGAGCACATCCAACCCTACGCGGCCAGAAGGCGCTTCGGCCTCGACAGCCGCAACAGCCGCCTTCCATTCGCCAACTCGCGAAGCCAGTCTGCTCAGCGCGGCAATATCTCCGCTCTTTCTTTGGATCCTGGCGGAAGCTGTTCGCAGCCACTTTGCGGTTTCAATCGCCGCACCACCAGCAGCAAGAAAAACAAGTCCACACAAAACAAAAAACATCCGACTTCTTGCAGTCATTCCCGCGCGCCTCCAACATCAGCCGTCTCTATGGCAAAAGGAACCAAGCCGTCAGCGCCGGCGTCCTTCCTGTCAAGACGCGGCTGGTATCCGAGATCTCTCAGAAATGCTGCCATGCGCTCGCATCCCAGCCAATCTCGGCCGATTCCACTCATGGAGATTTTCGTCCTGTCAAGATTGAGCGAGACAATCTGAAGCGAGTTGGACGAAGCCTCCCGCGTGATCGGTCCTAACAGATCCAGCAGAGACGGCCCGGCCCTGTTGACAAACGGAAGCCACTCATGCTGCCTTCTTGTGAGCGAGTCCTCAACAATCTTGAGCGCATGCTGGCCCCTCCCCACAACTGGAAAACCGGCCGCATCAGAGGCGATGGCCGAAAACGTCCGGTCAAGCTCAGCCTCTGCGCGCGATACCAAAAGCCTGGCGCAAAGCGCAGCCCCAAGCAGGAACAGCGACACCCCGCACAATGCCACAGCCGACCGCGCCGTAACTCTGCGTTCCCTGGCCGCTATAACTTCATGTACAAAAGGTCCAACCCTCAAGTTGCACCTGAACGGCCCGTCCGACAACGAACGACTCGCGAGAGCACGCGACAGAAAAAACGCCGGATCGTCATGCACAAAATAACTTCCGGACCATTCCCCTGCAAGCGCCTCCCGCGCCTTCTCGACAAATGCCGCATCAGCCACATCCGGACCGCACCACGCCCATTCGGCCTTGAGGTCCGATGCCGACAAAGCCATACGGCAGGCTCTCACAATGCGGGCAGCCGAGGCCGGATCGCTCGTGCGCCATGAATGAACCGAAAGGAATTCCGAAGGCGTACCGAAAGCTAGAGCCGATGAATCACCATCCGCATTTACCACAATCCGCACTACGCCGTTGCTCGAAGGTTTGCGTTCTGCAATACTGTGGCTCCATAAAGAAAGCCCCTCGTGATCCAGAACCGCCGGTTCGAATCCCGCGGCCGCAAGTTCTTCGATGCGCCGCCTTATGTCCATCACGCGAGCCGCAATTGCAAGGTAGCGGCATCGCCCCGAAAGTCCTTTCCGACCCGGAATAACGACATGGCACGAATCCTCAAGAGCAAAAGGCAGATGAATATCCACGAGAGTCGGAATAACTCGGCGCGCCTTCCACTTGCTTTCAAAAGGCGCTTCAAACCATCTGGCGATTGTCTGTCTTGCGGACATGTGCCCAACACATGGCACGCCCTCAGAAACCATTTTCGCCGCCTCGTCTCTATCCACGGCCATGCATAAAACTCTGCGCCCGCGCCTCTCGCCGCGCACAGCGGCTACTCTTCCGCCATTGCCGAGCGCCACGCCGATCACGGTCCGCGCCCATTTCAACGAGCCATTTCGATCCTGTCTCACTGCTGCAAGAGTTCCTCGCGCGGAAAATTACGCGACCGCCTTTTCGATAGCCGCCGCACTTCGCCAAGGACGCCCCACAATCCCACAAGAGCAAGCGCCGCAAGTCCGTACAACGCCGCGAGCTTGAGAAAAGCCGTGCCGCCTGAGCCCCACCACATCGCCAAAAGACCGATGCTTATCGCGCCGCACAAACTCGCAAGCACGATAATAACATTCAGCCACTTTTTTCTCCAAAGCATGCCCATACTGCGGACTATCCGCTCCACTGCTCGTACAGGACATTCCGGTCAACCTATCCGTTGACGAGGCCCCATGCCTGCTTAATCACGGGGCGGGATTCGGAACTATCGCTCCACCCCTGCACCATTTCAAATACTGCAAAGCGTGAACCTGGCCGGTCATCTCAAGCTCGCCTCTGTACACAGGATCATGCCAACCCTCTATGTCTATCGAACCCCTGAATCCTCCGCGACGCAGTTCGGAAATAATGTCCGTCCAGTTGCTGTCGCCAAATCCGGGCGTCCTGTGAAACGCAAACGGATGAGGCCCACCAATCCCATGAGTTCTGATAACATCGCGATAAACGGTTGCATCCTTGCCATGCAGATGAAATATCTTCTTCACCCATGTGCGAAGCTGAGGCATTGGATCTATGAGTTTGACCATTTGATGGCATGGCTCCCACTGAAGACCAAGATTGTTGAGAGGAACAGCATCGAACATCATTTCCCAAGCTGCCGGAGTGTGGGCTATGTTCCAATCGCCTGTCTGCCAGTTGCCGCCCATATCGCAGTTCTCGAAGGCAAGTCGGACTCCCCTGTCCAATGCCCTCTTCCCAAGCGATCCGAACACCTTCTTGAAAACAGGAATGCTCTTGTCTATCGGCTGACCCCTGACTCTTCCCGTAAAACCGGTCACCAGGTCGCACCCAAAAAGATGAGCGCAGTCAATCAGCCGCCGCCACCCTTCCAGCGTCTCCTTGTCTTTGGGGGTGCTCTCGAGCGGATTGCCGAAAATGCTGACCGACGATACGACCGCTCCGCTGTCTCCCAGTGCCTCTTTAACCTCCCTAGCCAAAGCCTTGAGATCAACACCTTCGGTTGTCTGCCAGAAGGTAATGCTGAACGATTCAAACCCATGTGGAAGTATCTGCCTGATAGTTGCCGCGCAGTTCGCCGCCCCGTTCACCAATGTCCCGATCCTTATCTCGTGCTGCCTGGTTGCGTCACCCTTTTCCATTTTTGCAACTCCCCCCTTGTTCTTTTACGCCCGCCATGGCGAGCACTTTTTCGACCACATCGTCTATCGTAAGATCTGTCGTGTCAATCACCACTGCGTCGGGCGCAACTCTGAGCGGCGCCGCTACACGGGTGCTGTCCACAAGATCCCTCTTCCTCAACGATTCTCCCACCTGCCGTTCGCTGGCCTTCGTATCCTGTGCCAATATTTCCGCATGCCGCCGCCGTGCCCTTACTTCAGGAGAAGCGTCCAGATAGAACTTGCGTTCCGCGTTCGGAAAGACCGCAGTCCCAATATCACGCCCCTCCATCACCAGATTTCCGAAACGAGTCAGAGACCTGAGCCAGCTGCTGACCCGTTCGCGGACAGTTGGCATGGCCGCGACCCGACTAACGCTCGCGTTCACGCGGTCCGTTCTTAGCTCCATGCCAGGTTCCCTGCCATCCACGCGAAATATCACCGCGCCGTCCCGCATTTCGAATTCCGGATTCAAGACATCCGCCAGACGGCCAACGGCTTCAGCGTCTTCTGTATTGATACCGTCCTTCAATGCCTTCCAGGCAACTGCCCTGTACAACGCGCCGGAATCCACATATACCCATCCCAGCGCGCTCGCTACGCGCCTCGCCACGGTAGACTTACCCGACGCAGCCGGACCGTCAATCGCTATAACTCGTGCCGACATGGACTCCAGTAATGCCCTCCAAATCCCGCCAGAATTCCGGATACGACGTTGCCACGCATGCCGTCTTTTCAATCCTGATGCCAACACCGGCAGCCGCAGCCAGCACCGCAAACGACATGGCTATTCTGTGGTCGTCCCGCGAATCAATGGCCGCCCCTTCGCATATCACGCCGCCTCCGGTAACAGCGATTCCATCCTGAAAAGTGTCGGTCTTTATGTTCAAGGCCGAAAGGCCGGCAGCCATCGCGGCAATCCGATCCGATTCCTTAACCCTCAATTCCGACGCATCCTTTATGACCGTCGTTCCATCCGCCAGCGCCGCCACCGCGGAAAGCACGGGAATTTCGTCTATCAGATTGGGAATCTCCGCACCAGAAACCGTCGTGGCCTTCAATCTGCACCCTCGCACAATAACATCCCCGCGCGGCTCCCGTCCCTCCACCCCCTCTTGTAACCTGACCTCTATCTGAGAACCCATCCGTCTCAGCACATCAAGCAGAGCAGTCCTCCGCGGATTCAGACCCACACCCTCAACCAGAACCTCCGAGCCAGGCACAGCGGCCGCCGCCGCGATCCAGTAGGCCGCGGACGAGAAATCGCCGGGGATGTTCATCTCGAAAGCAGGGAAAAACACCCTGGACGGTGCAAATCCTTGGACGGAAACGGTCAACCCCTCGACATTCAGAGGGATCCCGATCTCAGTGAATATTCTCTCGGTGTGATCCCTCGTGGGAAGAGGCTCGATGACCCTCGTAACGCCGTCTGCGAACAGGCCGGCGAGGAGCACACAAGATTTTACCTGCGCAGAAGCCACAGGAAGGGGATAAGTGATCGCCCGCAGGCTGCCGCCACGTATGCGTATAGGAGCGCACCCACCCTGACCCAGGCATTCCACCGTAGCGCCCATCATTTCAAGCGGTTCTTTGATCCTGCGCATCGGCCTGGACCGCAACGAAGCATCACCCGTCAATTCGGACACAAAATCATGGCCTGCCAAAATGCCTGCCAGGAGCCTGATGCCCGTGCCTGAATTGCCCATGTCGAGCGCCGAAGATGGGGAGATGAAACGGCCCCCCACCCCCTCAATTTCCACTTCCGTTCCCCTTCGTTGCACTCCAGCCCCAAGAGCGCCGACAGCCCGTAGAGTGTTCAGACAATCTTCGCTGCACAAGAAACCGCGGATCAACGAACGTCCCCAAGCCAGACCGGCAAGCATGGCCGCCCTGTGAGATATGCTCTTATCGCCGGGGACGCGAACTGCTCCCGAGAAAACTCCGCCCGGCGAGATGGTCCTGGCAGTTTCAATAGCCATTCTATCTCCCTCCTGAGAGGGCACCCGTGTCCAGAAATCCTCTGCGCCTTCGCGCCTCCGCAAGAAATCTCCTCACCGCCGTGTAGTTCCCGGCTTGAAGGCTCTTTTTTACATCGTCCAGATACGACTGCATACGGCCAATTTCCCTTGCTACGGCGGAGGCATTTGTCCGCAAAATGTCGTACCAGATAACATCGGATCCGGCGGCAAGACGCGTGGCGTCCCTGATCCCCGGTCCACACATGAAAATCTCCCTTTCCCCTCCGCCAAGCAACCGTACAAGCGCGGCAGAGGCGACATGCGGAACGTGGCTGGTGCGCGCCACGATTCTATCGTGTTCCCGCGGAGGCATTACTGCTACGCGACAGCCCAGCTTTTCCCACCAGGAAACAAGCCGTCGCGCAGCCGAGCACGTGCGCCTGTCAGCATTTCTCGAGATCGTAACAGCAACAGCAGCGCCATCAAAAATGTCGGGTCTTGCCCATTCTATTCCGTTCTTCTCTGAACCAGCCATTGGGTGGCTCCCAACAAAAGCGGCGCGAGTCCCGGCAAGTATTCTGGAACATTGGATATGCAACCACGCCTTTGTACTGCCCACATCCGTTACAATGGATTCAGGCTCGATCTCGCTTGCAACCGCGGCGAGCACATCTGGTATTGCGAGCACAGGCAGACAAAGAACCACAATATCTGCCCCCCGAACGGCTTCGCCAGGCGTGCCAAAGACCTCGTCCGCAGCCCTCATGCTCAGAGCCAGCTTCCGGGTCTCCGCTCGCCGGGCGTATCCCCGCACCCATGCCATGCCCTTCTTTTTAAGAGCCATGCCCAGAGATCCGCCCATGAGGCCCAGCCCCACTATCGCCACATCTGCCTGACGCTTTTCAGACCGCGGTCTCATTACTTCCCAAGAACCTTCTTCAGTGCCGCCATGCACCTTCTGTTTTCAGACGGTGTGCCGATGGTGATCCGCACATATGAAGGCAGGCCGTAGGGGTCCATGGGACGGACAATCACACCTTCCCTCTGCATGGCCTCAAAGACCTTCCTTCCCTCTCCAACTTCGACAAGAATAAAGTTTGCCGACGGCGGGACAAACCGGAGGTTCAAACTCCGAAGTTCGCGTTCGAAAAACACTATCCCGTGCGCAACCATGTCTCTGGTCCTCGCAACATGCGCGTCATCACGAAGCGCCGCAACTCCGGCCATCTGCGCCATGGCATTGACATTGAACGGCTGGCGAGCGCGGTTGAGCAGGTTCGCGCATTCCTCGGGCATTATCCCGTAGCCAAGGCGCAACCCGGCAAGTCCGTATGTCTTCGAGAAGGTCCTCATGACGACGACCTTCCGCCCCTCCCGAACGTGCCGCAAGGTGTCCGGCTGCCGGTCCGGCGACAGAAGTTCGATATATGCCTCGTCGAAACAAACAATGACATGGTCAGGGACAGCATCCATGAAACGCTCGATATCCGCAGGCTCCACGACCGTGCTGGTGGGATTGTTGGGATTCGACACAAAAACTATCCGAGTGCTGGGCCGGATCGCAGCCAGCATTGCGTCAAGGTCGTGAGCAAAATACCGCATCGGAACATCTATCACTCCCGCCCCAAACATGGCCGCTACGAGCCTATAAATTAGAAAGGCATGGGAACCCATGATGATGTCCGTTCCATGCGTGAGAAACACGTGCCCCAGCAGCTCGATAATTTCGTTGCTGCCATTTCCCAGAACGATCATAGTGGGTTTGACTGACAGCTTCTCGGCGATGGCATTTCGGAGATAATAAGCGTCCCCGTCCGGATACAGATGCATTTTTCCGACGCTCTGGCGCATAGCCCGCTT
>CALETX010000120.1 GCA_937920455.1 uncultured bacterium | reverse complement strand
GGGATTGACAGTGAAGGCAGCCAGGGTGATTTGCTCAATACTTGCCGCGTGGATTTCCGTGGTTGTGCGAGCCGACACTGCGGAGAAGGCTGTGGCGCAGTATGAGAAGGCGTCAAGCATACTGGCTGGCAACGCCTCTCTTTGCTATGCGCTCGGAAAGGCATTGAGAGCAAACGGCGACTTTAAGAAGGCTCTGGAACTTGATCCAAAGTTGAAGGAGGCGCACATGGGCATGGGCCATTGCCATGGCCAGTTGGGCGACATTCCAAGAGCCATCATGACAACTGAGGCGTGCCTGGCAGCCGCGCCTGATGATGCGCCAGCGTTGATTAACCTTGCGCTTTTTTATGAAAAATCTGGCAAGACCGACGAAGCGCGGAAGATCTGGATGCGGCTGAAGGAAACAGCCGCTCTTGATGTGTATTGCAGGAGAGCTGCTGCCCATCTCGAGCAGAGCACAGGGTGCTGAGGGCCAGGTGGAGTTAAGGTTTGGCAGTTGAGTCGCCTTTGGAATTACGCTGACGTTTCGTGTCATGGGGTGGCATCATTACCTTTTTTCGAAGATTGACGGGCTCGCCCTTGATTCCATGCCTGATAGGACGCCGCCGTAGTGCGTCTTTGGAGCGGCTGAACCGGTTCCATCCTTGTCGTTTCGAGTTGTTTGCCGATCTGAAATTGTTGAGATTAGGGTATGGACCTTGACAGGCTGAAGGTGTTCGAGAGATATGCCGTTCCGCGCTCGGTGAACGAGGTGCGGAATGTAGTACGGCAACTGGGCATCACGCCGCGTCGGTCGCAGGGCCAGAATTTTCTCACTGATAGGAACATTCTTGAGATCATTATTTCTGCGGCTGGGTTGACCAGGAGGGATCGCGTCTTGGAGATAGGCGCGGGGCTGGGAGTCCTTACGGCCGGGCTGCTGGAAAAGGCCGGGAAGGTAGTGGCAGTAGAGAAAGATGCTCGGTTGGCAGAATTTCTGCGGCGGACAGTTGGCCGAAGCAGGCGGCTCGAGCTGGTGTGCTCGGATGCGACGGAGCTTGACTACGGAGAGCTGTTCGGGCCGGGTGGATTTAAGGTGGTTTCCAACCTTCCGTACTCGGTTGCATCGTATCTCCTCGCTGAGATGGCACAGGTTCCGAGCAGGCCGGCGCTGATGGTGGTTACTGTTCAGCTTGAGGTTGCGGAACGTCTTGCGGCGCTTCCGGGAACCAAGGTGTATGGCAAGTTGAGCGTGTGGATGCAGATGGATTATGCGGTGGAAGTGGTATGGCGGGTGAGCTCGACGTGTTTCTGGCCTGCGCCGGAGGTGGCTTCTGCTGTGGTTAGGCTGAATCTTCGGCCTGCAGATGCCAGCGAGGCGGAGCGGGAGGCAGTGAGACACCTCGCCACGATTGCCTTCCAGCACAGACGTAAGCAGTTGGGCGCGATATTTGCGAGGGCAGAGGGTCTAGGAAGTGATGGTGTCAGGCTATGTGATGCGGCGGGAATCGAGCCGACGGCCAGACCAGAAGATATTGACCGTGACGGCTGGCTACGACTTGCCCGGGCGTTTATCGCTTGTGGCGGTGCTGGAAGGTATTGACAGGGCGGTGCTGTAGGGCTAGAAGCAGTTGTTGATAGTGGAAAGCATGCGCTTCTGTAAGAAGTAGAGCGTACAGCGGAGGAAAGGCGGCGTGAAAAAAGTAAGATTGGGCATAATCGGTGTGGGTGGCATTGGTTCGTACCATGCGCGCGAACTTCTGGAAGGCAAAGTCAGGCGTTGTGAACTTGCGGCGGTTTGCGACACAATTCCGGACAGGACAGCCGGATATCCTGACGCGGTTCGCAAATTCACGGACAGTCGAGAACTTATCCGTTCCGGCGCAGTTGAAGCGGTTCTCATAGCCACACCGCATTACTCACACACGACAATTGGGATCGACGCCCTGAATCACGGGATTCACGTTCTCGTGGAGAAGCCAATTTCCGCGCATAAGGCCGACGCAGAGCGTCTGATAGCGGCCCATAAGGACAAGAAGATTGTTTTTGCGGCGATGTTCAATCAGAGGACGGATCCTCATTACATCAAGATAAGGAAAATGGTGACAGAGGGACATCTTGGCGAACTGGCTCGGATTTCCTGGATCATTACGTGCTGGTTCCGGACCGAGGCCTATTATGCGAGCGGGAGCTGGCGGGCCACATGGGCCGGAGAGGGAGGTGGAGTGCTTCTCAATCAATGTCCTCACAATCTAGATCTTCTCCAGTGGATCTGCGGAATGCCGCGTCGTGTGCGGGGTTTTTGCGGTCTGGGTAAACGGCATGACATTGAGGTGGAGGACGAGGTAACGGCTTACATGGAATATGACAACGGCGCCACAGGTGTGTTCATTACGACAACAGGCGAGGCGCCAGGCACAAACCGGCTTGAAATCGTCGGGGAGAACGGGAAGCTGGTGTACGAGGAGGACCGGATTCTATTCACAAGGAATGAAATTCCAATGACTCGGTTCAGCAGGACGTCCAAGTCCGGGTTTGCGACGCCCGAGATATGGAAGGTTGAGATACCCGTGAGCGGTCACGGCGGACAGCATCTGGAGATGAAGCAGAACTTTGTTGACGCGATTCTGGATGGCGTTCCGTTGATAGCTCCTGCTGAGGAGGGGATACGCTCGCTGGAACTGGCGAATGCCATGCTGTATTCGTCACTGACGAACAGAACAGTTGAGCTGCCACTTGACGGCGCGGCTTACGAGAGGAAGCTGAAGAGCCTGATAAGGGAGAGCGACCAGAAGGGGACGCGCAAGAAGGCCGCAACGGCAACGGGAGGAGGAGGGGAGGACCTGACGAAGTCGTTTCGGTAGGTCCGTGAGGGAATGAAACCGAAAAAGGAAGCCAATCACAGCGCGAAGAAGCCGGTTGTTGGAGCTCAGATGTTTACTTTGCGGAATTTTACCAAGACCATTCCGCAGATTCAGGATACCCTGAAAAAGGTTGGGGAGATTGGCTACACGGCTGTTCAGCTTTCTGCGCTGGGACCTGTGGATCCGAAGGATTTAGCCCGGGTGGTCTCGAAGTCCGGCCTCAGGGTTGCGGCGACGCACGTCGGTTGGAACCGGTTTCAGAAGGAGCTGGATCAGGTTATCGAGGAGCATCGCATGCTGGGTTGTACTCATCCGGCCGTTGGGGGGCTTCCTGGTGAGTATTTCAGTCTGGCGGGTCTGACCAAGTTTGTTCAGGAGCTGGCGCCGGTGGCTGATCGTTTGGCGAAGGCCGGCATGGATTTTTCGTATCATAATCACAACCACGAGCTTGCGAAGTTTGGCGATAAGACGTGGTTGGAGACGCTGCTCAGCATGACCAGCGCCGCGCAACTGAAGGCTGAGATTGACACATACTGGATCCAGGCCGGCGGAGGGGACCCTGCTGCTTGGATTCGCCGATGCGCAGGCAGGATACCGCTGCTTCACGTTAAGGACATGGCGATCATGCCAGACAGGCAGGTGCGCATGGCAGAGGTGGGTCATGGCAATTTGAACTGGCCGGAAATACTGAAGGCTGCGGAGGAAAGCGGCGTTGAGTATCTTCTGGTCGAGCAGGATGACTGTTACGGGCGGGATCCGTTTGAGTCGCTTGCGATGAGCTATGCTTTTCTGAAGAGTATGGGTTACAGATAAACAGACTAAATCTGTGGAGGAACGATGTATCTTACCGGATTTGCCGACGAAGCGGCGGCTGATATTGATGGCCAGATTCGAGCCACCAAAGAACTGGGCTGGTCATACATCGAATCGCGCAACATAAATGGGCGCAACATCCATGATATTTCCGACGCCGAGTTCGATGATGTTTGCGCCAAACTTGAGCAGGCAGACATCAAAATAAACTGTTTCGGTTCTGCCATAGCCAACTGGGGCAAATCCATACTCGAACCTTTTGATTCATCCCTTGCTGAAGCAAGGAGGGCAATCCCTCGTATGAAACGGCTTGGAACGAAACTCATCCGCATTATGAGCTTCGCAGTGCTGAAGGATCGAGGAAGTGACGATCAGATGGCCGAGGAGAGATTCAGGAGATTGCGAGAACTTCACAAGATGTTCACCGATGAAGGGCTGGTACCTGTGCACGAAAACTGCATGAACTATGGCGGAATGGGATGGACTTACACTCTGCGACTGCTTGAAAATGTGTCCGGCCTGAGGCTTGTGTTCGACACAGGGAACCCGGTCTTCGCCGAGGATCGCACAAAGAGTCCGCCTTATCCGATGCAGTCATCCTGGGAATTTTACAGGCACGTTCGCGAGTTCGTTGAGTACGTTCACATCAAGGATGGACGGATGGGGGATGATGGAAGGCCTGTATTCACATTTCCCGGCGAGGGCGATGGCGACGTTGAGAGGATAGTTGAGGATCTTATCAGGCGCGGATATGACGGGGGATTTTCAATCGAGCCGCACTTGGCCGTCGTTCATCATGATCCGGCCGTTACGTCAACCGATGAGATTAGGTATCGCAACTATGTTGAATACGGCCGGCGCATGGAGGCGATGATCCAGAGGATCAAGCGCAGAATAGAGTCGGAGGCATGTCGGACGCGCTAACGCCGATGATGGCGCAGTATCGCCGAATAAAGGCTCAACTGCCGCCGGATGTCATACTTTTTTTCCGTCTTGGCGATTTTTACGAGATGTTCTACGAGGACGCCCGTGAAGTGGCGCCTCTTTTGAACATCGCTCTCACCAAACGAAATGGCGTGCCGATGTGCGGTGTGCCTTTTCATTCTGTTGACACCTATCTGGCCAGGCTGATTCGCGCCGGCCGGAGGGTGGCTATCTGCGATCAGCTCGAAGACCCGGCTTTGGCGCGCGGCATTGTGAAGAGGGATGTCACCCGTATCGTCAGCCCGGGCAGCGTCACCGAGGACAATATGCTCGAGTCTGTCAGGAACAATTTCCTGGCCGCTGTGTGCTACGTGGGCAAGGAGATCGGCATCTCATTGCTGGACTTTTCCACGGGATTTTTTGCCGTTGAGGAAACATCTAACGCAGAAGCTGCTGTGGATGAGCTCAAGAGAGCGGCTCCGGCTGAGATAGTCGTTCCTGAGGGACAGAAAAGTGATGGCTGCCTTTTCGGTATTCTTGAAGCAGTCAAACCTGCACCCGTGATATCGTGCGATGACTGGGTGTTTGAGCGGGAAGCGGCGCATTCGTTTCTAACGAGGCATTTCAACGTTCACTCGCTGGATGGCTTCGGTTGTGAGGGGCTGAATGCGGCCATTTGTGCAGCTGGCGGGGTTCTGTATTATTTGAAAGAAACATTGCGCCGGTCGGCTGCTCAGGTGAAGTCGCTTCGGCTGTTGAGGTCGGCTGATTACCTGGCGCTTGATCACTCTACGCTTGCAAATCTTGACCTTGTGCCGATGCCGGGAAGAGAACAGGCGTCAACCCTCCTGGGCGTTCTTGATACAACGCGAACGGCAATGGGAGGTCGCAGACTCAGGGAATGGATTGTTCGACCTCTTGCGCGGCGCGATGAGATCGAGAAGCGGCTTCAGGCGGTTGAGGCGCTTTCAAATGATCGAGCCCTTCTTGCCGCGCTGAGGGAACAGATGGGGAAGCTGCGCGATTTTGAGCGCTTGATTAGCAGGATAGCAGGTGGCGGGGGAAATGCCAGGGATCTGCTTGCGCTCGGACAATCGCTTGATGCTCTGCCAGACATAAAAAAGACCGCGGGGTTGGTTGATTCACTGTTGATGGTGGAACTTGCTCAATCCATCGTGTGCCAGCCCGAGCTGGCCAGTCTGATAAAGTCAGCCATTGTTGACGAGCCACCGGCGGGGTTGCGGGACGGGGGAATAATCAAGCCTGGATTTAATGCAGAACTCGACGAGCTCAGAAAGATCGCGGCGGAGGGTCGCCAGTGGCTGGCCGAATATCAGGCGAGAGAACAGCAGCGCACCGGCATAAAGACCCTGAAAGTTCGCCATAATAAAGTGTTCGGGTATTACATCGAGATATCGAAAGGTCAGGCCTCGCTTGCGCCGTCTGACTATGAACGCAAGCAGACGCTGACGACCGGCGAGCGGTTTATCACGGCGGAGTTGAAAGATTACGAATCCCGAATCACGGGGGCGCAGGAAAAAGCAATCGCCTTGGAGTACGAAATCTTTCAGCAGTTGCGGCAAGTTGCCGTCGAGAAGACAGCCGAAATACAAACTTCCGCGGATGCCATCGCCTGTATTGACGTGTTTGCGACATTTGCTGAGAGGGCGGCTGCGCTGGGCTATGTGAAACCGCTCATTACGGATGGAGACGCTCTGGTGATACGCGGCGGCAGGCATCCTGTGGTGGAGCAGACGCCGCAAGCGGAGCGTTTTGTTCCGAACGACACGCATCTGGATTGCGCTGACAACCAAATAATGATTCTTACGGGCCCGAACATGGCCGGCAAATCCACCTACATCCGGCAGGTTGGGCTGATCGTTGTCATGGCGCATATGGGATCTTTTGTGCCGGCGGAATCGGCCGAGATATGCATTGTGGACAGGGTGTTCACTCGAGTGGGCGCGGGGGACGATCTCTCGCGCGGCAGAAGCACTTTTCTGGTGGAGATGCAAGAGACGGCCAACATCCTCAATAACGCCACTCCGAGAAGTCTGGTGATTCTGGATGAAATCGGGAGG
>CALETX010000119.1 GCA_937920455.1 uncultured bacterium | reverse complement strand
ATTCGAATGCCCACTGAGATTCGTCCTTTTTCCCCCGCATATTGGACTGGTTCAAGGCGGATACCCAGAAATCCCCGCCCCAATTCCCGGATCTGTTCCTCGAAAACACCCATGAGGAGATCGCGCAGTTGGCTTCGCACCTCTGGATCGTCTGTCTTGAGATAAGTTGAGACGCAAATGGAAAGAACAGCCGGATCCTTTATGGCGAGCAGTTTTGCAAGCGCATCCCGCGCGGCTTTGCGCTGGGAGAATGTGGGAGCGCCAAGCCGACCTATGAGAGCTGTTGTGTCGTCGTTGGTTGCGGAGGAGTCATCTTGCGGGGCGGAGGGACAAAGCGGCTGATAGCACAGTAGCGCAAGCAGACACCACAGTGCCGAGAATCCTGCTTTCGGCTTTCTGACATTCATGAGATCGGCAGCGTAGCACAGAAAGGCGCAGATCGCAAACGCCCATTAAAATACGAACAGGCGCTGAGGCGCTTGAATGACTCACGATCTGGCGGACATCAGAATGTCGGGTTTCTCTTCACCTTTTGAGAACCAGGCCGGGCAAAAGTATTCACTCGCCGTCATTTCCGCGCACAGCATACGGTTAGGCGTGAACCTGTACTGCCGTGACGCCATGCGACGGGCTGCCACTCAAACTGTTTTTCTTGGGCTATGATACGGCATAAGGCTGCTCCGTTTGACGACAGGGACAGCGATAATATCCGGCTCGGTTGAGACCGGGCCGTAGAGGCTCATGTGTTCTTCTTTCCCTTGGACGCCTTGGCTCCCTTGAGGTGCCATTTTATAGCCGCGGCTCTGAGCTGGCCGGGCGCTGCGGGAATATCAAGATAGCCGTAAGCCAAGCACGAGCCAAGCGAGGGGAACAGCAGACGCGTCTTGCTGCCCAATGGCCCCATGCCGATTACACACAGTGGTCGTTCATTCTCCGCCTCAAGCAGATGCCTGAGGGTGAAGATGTCGGTATCGGACGACACAATTGTGGCAATTTTGGGTATAGCGCACGGCATGTCGTTGATGCGTTTTACCGTGTCACGAAGTGCTTTTAGTGGCGGCGTGCCGCGAAAATCATGGAACGAGACGATCACGCACTTGCCTAACTCGTGGGCCTTCTGTGTTAGTGATGCTGATAGGCTGCTTGCCAGTTCAATGTCAACGCACGAAAGAGTCTCCAGGGCGCCGGCGAGGATAGATTCCCTTTCGCGTTCAGGCTGAGTCCATAGTCCGCCTTCCCGTGACCAGCGCAGGGTCAGGATGACCGGAATTTTGGCTTTTTCTATTCGCCGCGCATTATCCATCCAGCCGGCTCTGTAGGGGCCGATTCTGTCCAGCCGCATTTCAATGATGTCGCAATCAGGCCGCGCCATTTTTGCCACTGTTGAAGCATCCTTCAAGGTTGACAGGCAACCGACGACACGCGGAGTTTTACCGATCGAGATATTTCCTATTTTGAGAGTCTTCATAAGGAACGCATCTCTTTCGCTACCAAACATCGTCGGACTGCTCAAGGCGTTTTATCGCTGCTGTGGAACACGGACACGCTGCGTAGTCACAGTGTTGATGGGTGTTGGTATGTTTAGGTGAGAGGTTCGCAGGTAGTGACTGAGGGCAAAGAAAACGTGTCCAGGTGTCAAAAAAAGCCGGTTTGTGCCGTTCAAAAGCCGTCTTTGGACATAGTCTGTCGCCAGCAGGGCTGATTATCTCTTGGTGGCGTATCAAACGACATAGGTTATGGAAACTTACGCGGCGATATCGCCCAGGGAATCGCCTTGTTACTGTTCTCGTTGCCAAGATAATGCCGCCGGCAAATCAACTCGTCCGAACGCGCTTTTTTTTCAGGCTGTCTGAGTCGCACTCGAACTCTCGGCAATACTTCTGGAGTGCTTCCACGTTTCTGTTTTCATGCCAACGTCCCAGTACAACGGCGATAAACGTTTAGCTGAATCTTCAAAATCGTTTCCTACTAGCTGATTCCCGACCGCTAAGACACAGGCGTGCGGAGTGATACAGTCCATCATGTTCGACGATCATGTGGATGTGCAGGCTGCCAGCGTCCGCCGGCATGGATACCATGCGATTGCGGAGTGATGTTTCCAATCCGCCGATTTATTCTTTCGCAGGCTGAGGCTGAGATGGAACGGCGAAAAACTTTCGCCGAAAATAGAGAGCCACGTTCACCAGGCCGAGCAACACCGGCACTTCCACCAGGGGGCCGATGACGGTCGCGAAGGCAACTCCGGAGCTGATGCCGAAGACAGCGACGGAGACGGCTATCGCCAGTTCGAAATCATTGCTCGCTGCCGTGAGGGCGACAGTGGCTGTGGGTTCGTATGGCGCCCCGAGCCGGCGGGACAGGAAAAACGTCATCAGGAACATGATCACGAAATAGAGCGCAAGTGGAACGGCAACCCGTACCACATCAAGCGGCAGCCGAATGATCAAGCTCCCTTTGAATGAGAACATCACGACAATAGTAAAAAGCAAGGCCACCAAGGTGATTGGAGCAATTCTTGGGATATAGGCCTGTTCATACCACTCACGACCTTTTGTCCGCAAGGCGAGAACACGAGTAATAACACCTGCAATGAATGGGATGCCGAGATAAATGAAGACGCTTTTGGCAATTTCGACCATGCTTACTTCGACAACGCTGCCTTTCATGCCGAAAAGCGGGGGCAGAATGGTTACGAAAATCCAGGCGTACATACTGTAGGTGACAACCTGGAATATCGCGTTGAAAGCTACGAGACCGGCGACCAGATCCCGGTCCCCTTTGGCAAGATCGTTCCATACAAGGACCATGGCGATGCAACGCGCCAGCCCCACGAGAATGAGGCCGACGGCATACTCCTGATGGCCACGAAGGAAAAGGATTGCCAGTGCGAACATTACGATGGGACCAATGATCCAATTGGCGACTAACGAGAGCGCCAATACTTTGCCATGGCGAAACACAACTCCAAATTCCTCGTATCGTACTTTAGCCAATGGCGGGTACATCATAAGAATCAGGCCGATGGCTATAGGCACGTTGGTGGCTCCAACCTGAAACCTGCCCATAAATGATTCCACGCCAGGGATGAAGTAACCCATGGCCACACCGGCTGCCATGGCGAGTAGTATCCACAGGGTCAAAAAACGATCCCAAAATGAAAGTTTTCTCGCTATCCCCTGAGTCATCTTTTCCCTCCCTGTTTAGAGCAGGAGGTGCGCTTATATTACGCGAGACCGGGTTTTTCAATCAGATTTATATTTGATGCTTCGGCGCAGGCTGAGAGCGCCATCGAGAATGTTTCGCCGGTTTCAAGACCGGAGGTCCGTTCCGCAACATCAAGAACTGGTTGGTGCTGTTGCGATTCGCTCCCTGAGCATCTCGATCAACTCCGGCAACGCCGGCTGGCCAATCGAAACAACCTCGCTGCCAACGGCAAAGATCGGGCAGGCAGCATAACCGAA
>CALETX010000118.1 GCA_937920455.1 uncultured bacterium | reverse complement strand
ATCGGCCTGATCCCGCTCTTGCCCTCGCAAACAGCCTTCCAGAATGATGCAATGCGGCATCCGACTGGTGACACAACTCCTATGCCTGTGATGACGATTCTCATGGTTGTAACTTGCCTTTCACATGCGCAATCCGCCGTCCACGCAAAAAACCTCTCCCGTAATATACGAGGCAGCGTCAGATGCAAGGAATACCACCACAGAAGCCACTTCCTCCGGCTTTCCGAATCGTGCCAGCGGAATGCGACCCACAGTTGCGGAGCGTTTTGCATGAGGCATGGATGATATCATGTCGGTTTCTATGTAGCCGGGCGCGACTGCGTTGACGGTTATCCCGTGAGCGGCCAGTTCGCGCGAGGCGGTTTTGGTGAGGCCAAGCAAGCCTGCCTTGGCCGCCGAATAGCCGGCCCTCATCACTTCACCGAGGATGGCGGCGTCGGAGGAAATGTTGATCACTCTTCCCCATCGTTTCTTCATCATGTGACGGGCAACGGCCTTCATGCAAAGGAAAGCACCGGTGAGATTGGTTTCCAGCATGTCGCGCCAATCCTCATCTGTGGTGAACAACGTGTAGCCGTCGCGTGCTGCACCTGCGTTGTTGATGAGAATGTCAACTGGGCCGAGCGAAGATGAAACCTCGTCCGCCATCCGGCGCGCGTCTGCCGCGATGCGTACATCAGCTTTCAGAACGCATGCTTTTTTGCCACGGCTGCGCACGGCTGCGGCAGTCTCGCCAGCGAGCGCTTCGGAAGAGAGATATGTGATCGCCACGTCCGCGCCTGCCTCGGCAAGGGCAATGGCAGTGGCTCTTCCGATGCCCCTTGAGCCGCCGGTTACAAGAGCTATTTTGCCTTCCAAAATCATTGTCAGGCCCGTTTGTCCACAAATGAAGCCACCATTTCTTCGGTGACAATCTCTGCTCGGTTTGCATCTCTGACAAGCGCAAGATCAATCCCCTTTTCTCTGGCGAGGCGTCTGGCCGCGGGTGTGGCGCGCACAATTTTTTCGAGCTTGGAAATGCCGGCCTTGCCAATCTTCGCTGCATTCGCCGCCTGTCCAGGACGAAATGCCAGGGTTGCTCTGTGGCTTTCGATAAGCTTTCTATTGAACGCAGACACATCCGGCAGCGTCTCGTCGCTTCCTCCCACAAGCGCGATTATGTACCCCACAGGCAGCGAGCTTCTGGGTCTGGCGAGCGCCTTGCGCAACACACCGGAGCACGGGCTCTCAAGATCGAAGGCGGCTTTGTCAGTGGTGAGTTCCGCGATGGGCTCTCCCCGCCTCACCGTGTCCCCTTCGCGCTTATGCCACGCCGTGAGTGTTATCTCTTCCACATTTGTGCTGACCTTTGGAATCGCTATTTTACGGATCACTTTTCCCTTCGCCCTCCTTGGCCTTCCTGCAGCTCCAGCCTTTCCTGCGCGGGGATCATCTTATCGCCAGTCCGTTCGTTGACACCATCGGCACCCAGAACGGGAATGTCGAGTTTCCTGCCTTGTCCCTGACTGTTACAGCCACCCAACCTGTATTAGGAGGCTCAACCGGAATGCCCGGTGACACGACGGCTATGCCCTGGGCTGCTGTTTCCATAACGCATGGTATTTCGGCAATGCCCGCGGCATCATAAGTTACAATCTGGGGAGAAGCCAGTCCCCCGAAATCGGCAAACACATAGAAGCATTGGAGATGGGTGGTGACGAGAGACGAGCTCCTGCCGCGGGTGAGCCTCAAGGTTCTGACCTTGATGTTCGAGATCTTATCGCTTGCGTGCTTCTGGGCGAGAAGTTGCCGCATGTCCAGCAAGAAGCCGTGCCACTGGTTTGTCGTCCATGAGACGGGCTGGGGGAGGGTCAGCGCTGCAGGGCTGTCCGGTGGATGAGTCAGACTGAGAACATTGCTGCCGCCTTCGGCGTACTCGAACACCATATCAAGCCTTGTCGAATTGGTCTCCTGAGGTTCCGGGCATCTGATACGGAATGCCAGGAAAGGATGGCTGGCGACAGACCAATGGGCCTGCTCAAAGAGATGCCAGATGGCGCCGCCATTTGTGGATGCAGTGGTGCAGAGGTACGATGTTTCATTGCTTTGCGTGATCAAGACGGTTTTGGCAATGCCCTGGTCTGAGGAGAAATGAATATTTTTTTCGGTCGCCTGTTCCCACGGCGTGCGCCAGAAGACATTGGTCGGAAGGAACTGCATCAGAACGATGGTCGGCGGCATATGGTCGGCTTTGTGATTTATGGATATTGGGACGGTAATATCCGGGCAGGCATTGCCCGCACCGTCCCGGATATTGGCCAGGGTTATGTTATGGGTCTGACCGTTGTCGGTTTCATTTAGATATTGCCTGAACATGTACGGCCATCGCACAACCAGCCGGTCCTCGTTTGGCGAGTGCACGAATATTGATCGGACATAAGAGCAGTCAATCGGAACTGCTTTGCCGTCCCACAAGAACTGGGCGTGCTGGATGTCGAAGGGGGATCCAGCATCGGGATTGGCGACCACGATATGGAGGGTGGACTCATTGTTCATCAGGTCGCCTGCGGGATCGAAGGAAAAGGAAACTGACGGTGCTTGCCGATCAATCAGGAAGGGAATGTCCGTGACTGCGGATTCGACACCTTTCATGTTACGAGCTTTGAGAAAGATGTGCGCGACGCCGTTGGGAAGTTCAGAAATTGACGGAGTGACAGGCGCTCCATTGGATATGGATGTCCATTTCAAAGATTTGGCCGCCTCGCCTGGGAGATCGCTCCACGGCTCAGGGCCAGAGCGAAGAGCAACCAGAACATCGGCGACACCGTGGAAACTGAAATAGTAGGGGGTAAAGGTCAACTGGCTGTCTTGCGCCACGGCCGGACCAAGAACTATGTCGTCGAGGTTCCACCTTGTATAGCGGCCTGTTTGATCTATCTGGCTTATAGAGCCAAATCCGATGTTGGGACACTGAAAAACATCTGAGGAAAGGGTCTGCTCTCGAGCAGCATCGCTGACCATGCCGAGCCACGTGTGCCATTTGTTGTCGTTTGTCACCGATGCAGAATACCGCACCATCGGCGATCCTGACGCCTTTTCGGAGAGGTGTGCATGGCACTGGCTTTTTGCGGTTAAGCTCACAAAGGTCATTCCTGAGGCGCGATAGCGGAACTGGAACAAAGGATACGCGGCCAGAGAAAATGGAACGCGGAAATGCGATGCAAGTCGCTGGCCTAATTCAGAGTTGAAAACAGTCAAATATGTTCCCTGCTCAGAATCAAAAGAGTCGAGAGTCATGCGAGCAGGGTCTGCCTCAAGTGAGGCCGGCATCTCCCTGCTTTCGAAAGTTTCGGCAAGGGGGAAGGGACCTTGTATCCTGGTCAAGACCGGCGCGCTCGTGAACGGGGAGGAACTCCATGGGATATTGAATGTGAATGAGTTGGTCCCTGTCACGACAACAGCAGCAACATGGCTGGTGACCACTGACGACAGATCGAACCGCCGTGGGATCGCCACCCATCTGTCGAGAGGCCCCGCGCTGGTCAATGTGGTGAGGATGTTTGCCATGGACATGCGGGCATAGTCCATGCGTCTGTCTGGATAGCGGGTCAGAGACTTGAGCCTGATGCAATCCGGTCGTTCGTGGTCAAACTCGCATGCGAGCACCGGTACAGGCGGAAGCGTCAGCCAGGCGATTGTGTGGCGCGAGGTTCCCCACGGACGGCGGATGATGAGCGCTGGTCTGTGCAGACCTGGGTCTGTTACCTGTTCCATGAAAATC
>CALETX010000117.1 GCA_937920455.1 uncultured bacterium | reverse complement strand
AAACCGCACTGCCGCGGGATTAGCGAGGAGAACGCGTCCCTCCGGCGTAGTGCGATATATGCCTATCGGAACCTGGTCAAAAAGCTCGCGATACTTGCTTTCCAGAATTTCAGCATGTTCTCGAAGAGCCAACTCACGCGAAGCGTCGAGTCCTGACACAACCCATCCTGTGAGGCATTCACCAGCTCCCCGTAACGGCGAAAGATTCAGATACAGTCGGCGTTCACTCCTTTCATCAGAGACTAGCGTGAACAAATGCATGTCACGGCTGGCGTCCTCTTCTCCCGATGGTTTGATTAGCCGCCTGAAAACTGCAGCACACTCTGGCGACAAGAGTGAGGACGCAAAATCAAGCCCCACAAGCCGGTGCTTGCCCACACCGAGAATCTTTGCGGCCGTCGAATTTGCCACCAGTATCCTCCCAGACGAGTCAACCACAAACACAAGAATGGGGAGAGCGTCGAGATATTGTTGATATTGGTCCTTAGCGCGCAGAATATCACGGACTTCGTGCTTTTGGGCGGTTATGTCCGTCATCGTCGCAAGAACAGCCGCACGACGCCCCACCGTTATGCGTCGTGTCGTCAAATTACAAAAAAGGATCTGGCCATCCTCGGTTAGAATGCGAATCTCGCGCGGTCTCACCTGACCGCCGCCGAGAATCTTTCTTATCTCTGCCTTGGCGCTTCGCCGGTCCTCAGGAGCGAAGATCGAATACTGATCGAAGTTGGCATTATAAACATCCTCTTTACGGTATCCGGTGACCTTCTCAAAATGAGAATTAACGAACAAAAACCGGTCGCCGCCAAACACCAAAACGATGTGCGGTGCCAGTTCAAAGGCATTACAAAGCGTATCTTCGGACGGAAAAGAGTCAGAGATCCCCTTATGCCCTGCAGCGTGCTTCAAAACATGCCGACTCTTATCGAGGCCACTGCCCGCTTTCCTGCCAGCAGCAGTGGAATCGCGTTTGTGACGTGTCGCGCGGGGCATCCCGTCCTCTCCGCCAATCACCGTACCACAAAAAGACATGATGAAAAGCAAAAAAGTATTTAGGATCGGCATTATATATGTATTTCAAGATAAAACACGAACACGCTCTGCTCCACTCTGTACTGCTTTTTGCAATTGTGCGCACGCCAAGCATTCAATATGGTTCGCACTTCAACCGGTGTGTTGACATGCGCATGAACTGCATGAAACAGGAGGGAAATTGGGGATGAAGGAGATACTGGTCGAACAAGTACATGATTTCGATCTCAGCGCTCCGGACAGTTACAAGGCATGGACAAGCGCTAAATGGCACGATCTGATAAAGGTCGGCAACGGCCCTGCAGACTACAAGACGCGGGCAAAAATTCTATGGTCCGAGAAAGGCATGTACTTTTTGTTCGATGTCGAGGATAAAAAGCTCCATTGCGCCATGACGCGAGATTTTGACGACATTTATCGCGAAGACGTGGTAGAAGTTTTTCTGTGGCCAGACGAATCCCAGGCGCTGTACTTCGAATACGAAATATCGCCGCTTGGCGTGGAGCTTCCTATCCTCGTCCCAAATAGCAAGGGAGCATTCATGGGCTGGAGGCCATGGCATTACGAAGGAGAACGCCTCATTCGCCGAATCACTGCCACCTACGGTGGACCTCGCAAGCCCATGGCTGACGTCAGCGGCTGGTCTGCGGCATTCTTTATTCCATTTGCCCTCCTGAAGGGACTGGGCAATGTGCCCCCAAAGCCAGGCTCAGCCTGGCGCGCCAACATGTACCGCATTGATTATGACAGCGGCCCACTTACCCAGTGGGCATGGTGCCCAGACACCGGATGCAATTTTCACGACTATCTTCGGTTCGGCTCGTTCCGTTTCTCGCCCGGCAGCCCAACGTAGCTGTAAAACGGCCGCACGTCTTGCATCTCAACAACAGACAGGAGCGGTATCTTGACTTGCCCGACGAAGGTGGGCATAGTGATGCCCTAACCGTGGGTTCCTGTTAATCATCTGATATGCTGGTTCAAGAAAAATGAGAGTCTTCGACCCGGAATCCAGAGGAAGTTCGATCCGCACTGAAATCGTGGCGGGCGTCACGACTTTCATGACAATGTCCTACATCATCTTCGTGAATCCTGCCATTCTCTCCGCTGCCGGAGTGCCGTTCGCCGGAGCTGCAACCGCCACCGCCATCGGTGCTGCCGTCTTTTGTATATTGATGGGCATTGTGACAAACAGACCGATTGCCATGGCTTCCGGAATGGGGTTGAACGCCGCAATTGCCTTTGGAGTAATAGGGGTGGCGCAGGGCAATTACCCGTGGCAGGTCGGAATGGCCGTGATATTCGTCGAAGGTGTCGTCATCCTGATCCTGGTTTTGACAGGCTTACGCGAAAGGGTCATGAATGCCATACCGCTCAACCTGAAAAGAGCAATCGGCGTCGGAATCGGTATTTTCATCACTGTTATCGGACTTATCCAGGGCGGACTTATAAGGCCTGCACCTGTGACGATTGTCACTTTGGGCGACCTTTCGCACAAGGGTGTTATTGTCACGCTCATCGGCCTTCTTGCCATCGTGGTACTCAAAGCCGCCAGAGTGCGGGGCTTCATACTGGGCGGAATGATGATCGCTGCTCTCGTTGGAATGATCCTCGGCGTCGTCACACTTCCGGAAAGAATAGTGGCTCTTCCCGATCTATCAACAATCGGCGCGCCGTTTCATTTTATTGACGGCAGGCCAGCAGTCATGCACCTTGCCACCGTTTCACTGGCCCTTGCCGTTTTCTCCATAATGCTTACCGACTTTTTCGACACGATGGGCACGGTAGTTGCCGTAGGAGAACAGGCCGGCTTTGTTGACTCAACAGGAAGAGTGCCCGATCTGCGAGGCATTCTTACGATTGATTCGCTAGGCGCGGCCGGTGGCGGCTTGCTGGGCGCAAGTTCGATCACAAGCTACATAGAATCCGCAGCGGGCATAGCCGAAGGCGCCAGAACCGGCTTGATGCCGATCGTCACAGGTTTATTGTTCCTAGGAGCCGCGTTCCTTGCGCCCCTGATTTCAGTCGTAGGTGGCGGAACTGTCGTGCCAAACGTCCACGAATACGCCGAAATGATCAAGGCGGGCTTCCACGTTCCGGATGCGCCTCCTTTCGTCATGTATCCGGTTACGGCCGGTGCTCTGGTCATCGTTGGATTCATGATGATGAACGGGGTCAGGGACATACCTTGGACGGATTTTGAGGAATCGTTCCCCTCCTTCCTCGTCATACTTGGCATCCCTCTCACCTACAGCATCAGCCACGGCATAGGGATGGGTTTCATCAGCCATGTTGTCATAAAGCTTGTTCACCGGAAATGGCGCGATGTACATCCGTTGCTTTACGCGGTAAGCCTGATTTTCTTAGTAAACTTTCTTCTAGAAGCTGTGAGGGAAGGCGGAGGGTAGCATGGCGCAGGCAGACCCAGTCGGGGAAATCTCTGAATCGGATCAAAACATCTACAGGCAGCAGCGGCTGGAAAATCTCAAGTACTTATGCGAGGCAGGCTATCGGCCATCTTCCGCTCCTTTTCCGAGGACAGGCAGTCTCGCCGATATAAGAGCAGGCTTTGAAGAAAACCGCCAAATCTCAGCCGCAGGAAGAATCACCGCAATAAGGATCATGGGCAAAAGCATTTTTGCCGACCTGCGCGATGGCTCCGACCGGTTCCAGATATTTGTTTCGCCCAGAGACGCCGGAGAAAAGGCCCATGCAGCATTCAAGAGGGTGGACCTTGGCGATATCATAGGAGTCCACGGCACACTTTTCACAACAAAAATGGGCGAAAAGACCATTCTTGTGAAAAGCTGGACTCTCCTGACAAAGGCACTGCTGCCTCTGCCTGAGAAGTGGCATGGACTCAAGGACGTTGAGACTCGTTACCGACAGAGATATCTTGACCTCATCGCTAACCCTGATGTGCGGCGAATATTCGACTGTCGCATTCGCATAATCCATGAAATCAGGGCATTCCTTGTCGCGCGTGGCTTCGTGGAAGTTGAGACGCCAATGCTCCAACCAATGGCTGGCGGCGCAGCGGCCAATCCCTTTGTCACCCGCTACGAAGCGCTAGGTTCGCCCATGTATTTGCGGATTGCTCCTGAGCTGTACCTCAAAAGACTCCTCGTCGGCGGATTTGATAAAGTATTCGAACTGAACCGAAACTTCAGAAATGAGGGACTCTCCAGAAATCACGTCCCCGAATTCACTATGATGGAGATCTATGAAGCATATACCGACGTGCGCAGCATGAAGTCTCTCATCCAAGAGTTGGTAACCACCGTGGCCATGAACGTCCTCGGCACGCTCAAGGTCGGATCTCCTGAAAAGCCCATTGACCTCTCCCCGCCTTGGCGTGAGGCACTTTATGCTGACTTGATCAAACAAGCCGCCGGCGACGATTGGTATTCTCTGGATATTCAGGAGGCCCGCCGGAGGGCTCTTGGCATGGGGCTGAGGGCCGAACCAGAATGGGACCGCCTGTTGCTGACCCACGAAATCTATGAGAAAAAAATTGAACCATCCCTCCACCAACCCACCTTTGTAACAAGACTGCCTGCTCCTCTCATCCCACTTGCCCGCACATGTGAAGACGATCCCTCCGCAGCCGATGTGTTCGAACTGGTCATAGCCGGTCAGGAAGTAGCGCCAGCATACACGGAAATGAACGACCCCCTTGAACAGCGCAGAAGGTTCCTCGAACAGGCAAACGGTGACGCGTCTCGCATTGACAACGACTTTCTTGCCGCACTTGAACATGGAATGCCGCCAGCCGGTGGAATGGGAGTCGGCGTTGACAGACTTGTCATGATCCTTCTGGGCGCCGAAAACATCAGGGAGGTCATACTGTTTCCACAACTGAGACCCAGGAACTAAAAAAGCAGAACTCCGTCTTAACCGAGACAAAAAATGATGCCTTTCTCCCTCTTTCTTGCACTCCGATACCTGCGACCGAGGCGAAACTTCATTTCGGTTGTAACACTAATCTCGATCCTTGGAGTCCTGATAGGCGTGGCGATACTCATCATAGTTCTCTCGGTAATGACCGGCTTCGACCAGATGTGGCGTGAAAAAATACTAAGCTTCAAGCCGCATCTTGTAGTTACAGGCCGCAGCGGCACCATTGAGGACGAAGAGGACCTTATCGAACAAATCAGCGCCCTTCCCTTTGTCCGCGGCGCCGCGGCTTGCGTCGAAACACGCGCCCTTGTACAGTATGGCGGCTGGACCGTGGCTCCCGTTGTAATAGGCATGACGCCATCAAGAGCCGCAGGCGTAAGCCGCGTCGCAGGCTCTGTTCGCCCTGGAACCTTCGACATAAATGGCGACAACACCGTCGTCGGCATTGACCTTGCAATGCAGCTCGGCTTGAAAGTCGGCGACACAATCCTCGTCTATTCGCCTCTGAACGCAACAACCAGGGATGAGCTGTATCTGCCCGTCGAACTCAAGGTGTCGGGCATATTCAATATGGGCATGAGAGACTACGACGCCGGCTTCATCCTTACATCTCTGGACGCGGGCAGAGAGCTGGTGGGACTGGACAAGGGCGCCCATGCCATCTACGTCATGACAGATGATCCCTTCCGTTTTGATCAATACGCCTCACGGCTCAAGGAAAAATTGGGCATATCATATGATGTCAGAACATGGAAGGAAATCGACACGCTCCTCTTCCAGGCGTTGAGTCACGAAAAGACGATGATGTTCGTCCTTCTGGTGTTCATTACGATTGTGGCAATTTTCTGCGTCACCAACACACTCATAGTTATGACAGTGCAAAAAACTGACGAAATAGGCCTCCTCAAGGCTCTGGGATTCAGATCCAGCCAGATTATGGCTGTATTTCTGTGGCACGGGTGGATGCAATGCCTCGCTGGCACGGTTGGAGGCATCGGCATCGGGTTCCTGGTGCTGAAAAACCTCCGACATATTGTGACGGCCCTCGCTTCGTTCAATATCAGAGTGTTTCCGAAGGAAATCTATGGCCTTAGCGAAATACCCTGGAGCATTTCATGGAGCGAAGTGGCGGGAATCGCTGTTTTCGTTATGGCTTTCTGCGCCATTTCCAGCATACTGCCTGCTCTGCGCGCCGCTCGGCTCGATCCGGTGGAGGCTTTGCGTCACGAATGAAAGATTCACCGAAGCATGAGATTGTTCTTGAGGGAAGAGATATTCGCAAGTCCTATATCCTCCCCAGGACGGTCATTCCGGTCTTGCGCGGCGCATGCATAGCCATCGCTCGCGGCGAAATCATCGCCGTTCTTGGTAAAAGCGGGGCCGGCAAAACCACCCTGCTCCACATTCTGGGAGGTCTCGAAAAACCTGACAGTGGCGAAGTCCTTGTAAATGCCCGCTCATTTTACGCGCTCCACGGCAAGGATCGGGCCCACATAAGAGCGCGAGAAATAGGCTTCATCTTCCAGTCGTATCATCTCCTGCCCGAGATGGACGTGCTGGAAAATGTCATGCTGGCAGGAATGGCTGCCGCCGGCTGGACAACCCGCCGAAGCAGGATCGAGTCGAGAGCGTCGGCACTACTGGATGCCGTGGGATTGAAAGACAGAACCACACACAGACCACTCGAGCTTTCCGGAGGCGAACAACAGCGCGTGGCCATCGCCAGAGCTCTTGTGAACAATCCCGCGCTTATCCTGGCCGATGAGCCCACCGGAAATCTCGATGCCGCAACAGGCGCGATGGTCCTGCAACTTCTCATCGGAATATCGCGGAAAGAGGGACGCAGCCTCTTAATGGTCACACACAACGAGTCGGCAGCTTCTCTCTGCGACAGGGTTCTCGTGCTCCAGGATGGTGTGCTTGCCGAGCGGCATTTTAGCTTGCCCCCAAGATAGACCAAAAATAGGATGCAAGAGTTGCAGTGGCAGCAGCCATCATGAGGGAAAACGATAACAACAAGATCCCGGAGGAGATATGGATTAC
>CALETX010000116.1 GCA_937920455.1 uncultured bacterium | reverse complement strand
CTTGAGACCCATGGAATGAGCATGGCTGGTAAGATCAACCAGCTCACTGACGATCCCGAATGGGAAAGGGCTTGCGTTGATCGTATGGAGCGCATGGTGGAACGCGACAAAAATCATCCGTGCGTGATCATGTGGTCGCTGGGCAATGAGTCGGGATTTGGAAGGAATCATGTTGCAATGGCAAAATTTGCGCGCAAAGCCGATCCCACCAGGCTCATTCATTATGAAGGAGACAAGGAACTGGAGGTTGCTGACGTCTACAGCATGATGTACCCCGCGGTTGACTTTCTCGAAAAGGCAGGCCAAGGCAAGGCGGAAGAGGGTGGCGACAGGCATGGATACCATCCGAACAAGCCGGAGTGTCTTGCCAGGCCGGTGATCTGCTGCGAGTATGCTCATGCAATGGGCAATGGGCCAGGCGGACTGAAGGATTATTGGGACGTTTTTTACAAGTATCGGAGGTTGCAGGGTGGCTGCGTCTGGGAGTGGATGGATCACGGCATACGGCGACGGCTGCCGGACGGCCGAGAGGATTTTGCATATGGCGGCGATTTCGGAGACGTGCCTAATGACGGACACTTTGTGATTGACGGGCTGGTATTTCCCGACAGGACACCCTCCCCGGGTCTGATCGAGTACAAAAAGGTTCTTGAGCCAGTGAGGATCGAAGCGCATGACCTTACATCGGGGCGTTTTAAGGTGACAAACCGTTATGACTTTCTCTCATTGAGTCATCTACGGGTGCTGTGGCGGGTGGAAAAGGATGGTTTGCCGATTGACAGCGGGGAAGCTGATCCTCCTGAGGTAAGACCTGGCGGTACGGGGCTTCTGACCATCCCGTATGCTTTGAAGCCGGGCCATACAGACCGATCCAGCATTTGGTTGACGGTATCATTCGTGCTCGCTCACGATACTCTATGGGCTCGTGCGGGCCACGAAGTGGCGTGGGGACAATTCTGCCTCTTTGAGCCAGCCGCTTCTGAGTCTTTCTTTGCGCGTGGGAGCCGAGGAGAACCTTTGCGGATGGAATCGGACGGGCGAAATGTCATTTTCCTGTGTTCGGAAGATACGGTTGTCTTTGATCGCGCATCGGGGACGATTTCTTCTTGGAAGCGATCCGGCAGAGAATTATTGAAATCAGGCCCCAGGTTAAATTTATGGCGCGCGCCCACCGAGAACGATCGCAACTGGGGCCGGGGGGACGAATATCAGTGGCGGCAGGCTGGGTTGGACAGGCTTCAGCACCGGATTGACGGTTTTGACGCATCGGTGGACAAGGACGGGTTTGGACATGTCATTGTGCGCGCTCGCGTTGCTCCTCCGATGTATACCAGGTGCTTCATATGCGCGTTTGAATACACGATTAACGCGGAAGGCAAAGTGCTCGCGCGAGTGCAAGCCGAACCGTGGGGCGAATGGCCTTCAACCATCCCCAGATTCGGGATACAGTTGAGGCTTTCGCCGTCGCTTGACAGAGTGTGCTGGTATGGGTTGGGACCAGGCGAGGCGTATCAGGACAGTTGCCAGGCAGTGCGAGTCGGCCTCTATCGAATGAACGTTGATGAGCTGCTTACTCCGTATGTTTATCCCCAGGAGAACGGCAACAGAATGGACACGCGGTACGCCGCTTTCACCGATATTCAGGGCAGCGGTCTGAGAGTGATCGGATGCCCGCGCTTTGATTTCAGCGCTCATTGGCACACGCCTGAGGATTTTGATACGGCCACGCACACTAGTGATCTGGTGAAACGTGATTTCATAACTCTGAACATTGATCAACGACAGCACGGATTGGGAACCGCCAGTTGCGGTCCAGGCGCGCTCGAGAAATACTGGCTGAAACCTGGCGCCTTCGACTTTTCGGTTCTGTTTGCCTCAACCGTGGCGTTTTTCTGACCTGATAAAGACGGACGTCGCTCCCTGACGCGCTCCCAGGTTGTCGCTTTCGGGCATTCTGATGCGCCAGAGCGGATTGGAATCGAGTTTGAAGTTGGCGTAATGCGACATTACAGCCAGGCCGAGATTATGGATGTCGTCTTTGTCCAGGAACCCGCCGTGATGAGCGACACCAGCCCAGAGTCGTCTGTCCTTCGGCCTTGTTGACATTCCGATGATGAGGGTATCGTGACTGATACGATCTTGAGCAAGCAGCTTGCGGAAGATTTCGGCGGCGCAGCAAGAAGAGATTCGCGTGTCGGACAATATCACATGGAAAGGCCCTTTTTTAGAGAGAACTTCTTCCAGGCAGGCGGGTTGTGATGATATCACAACTTCGAAGCCGGCAGCGCGCAGGCTCCATGCATGTATCATTATGGAGAGAGGGTTGCCTTCAACAAGCAGGATTTTGGGCTGGAATCCCAACACGGCAATATGCTCTTTTGCCTTTGACGCGTTGCGTCCAATACCGAAGAGGGCAAGGAAACGTCTGGCCGGGTCCGACATCGCATCCCAGAGTTCGCGGGGCTTCCCGCCAGGAAGAGCAGAAGCTGTTCCATGAATTCCCACATTTACGAGCACACCGATCTGGAAAAGGGAAATCATAAGGCTGGAGCCGCCGTAGCTGAAAAAGGGGAGGGGAATCCCTTTTGTAGGAAGCAGGCCTGTCACCACATACATATTGAGCAACGCCTGAAGCGTGATTGAAGCGGTTATGCCAAACGCAAGCAGTCTGCCGTATAGGTCTGGAGCACGGAGACTGATCAGCATTCCGCAACTCAGCAGCGTCCCAAAAAGCAGCAGCACCCCAAGGGTTCCGAAGATACCGAGTTCTTCACCGACGATCGCGTAGATGAAGTCGGTA
>CALETX010000115.1 GCA_937920455.1 uncultured bacterium | reverse complement strand
CTTAACGCGGCGTCGGAAGAAGAACTGGTGAAAATACTTTCGGATGGGCACAAACGCTATGATACGTGTCAAGGTTAGCCAGCTGCTTGTCTCAAAAGCCGGCTTTGTGGTCGTGCTGAAGGGTATTGAAGACACGCGGGTACTGCACATCTTCATCGGAGCAGCAGAGGCTCAGGCAATAGCTATACGCTTGAACGATGTTGAAGTCCCGCGGCCGTTGACTCACGATCTCTTGAAAAGCGTTATTGATGCTTTAGGAGCCAAACTTCTGCGTGTGGAAATCACCGATCTGAGGGAGGGAACATTCTATGCAAGGCTGATCCTGAGCAGAGATGGTGCAGAAATGGAGATAGATTCCAGGCCGAGCGATGCCATGGCTCTTGCGCTGCGATGCTCCGTCCCTGTCTTCGTTGCAGAGAAAGTGATGGACGAAGCCGGCCGGTCTGATGACGAGGATGAAACTTCACCACCCCAGGCCGTCGAGTCTGGTCTCACTGCCGAGGAATCGCGGACTGCCAAGGCTACGGCGCTGATTGGCAGGCTCAAAAAGGATCTGGACAAGGCTATCGAAGAAGAGCGGTATGAGGACGCGGCTCGCATACGCGACGAGATTAAGCGTCTCGAGAATATTCATTGATTGCGTCATATGCCGCGGTTGGCGCCCTGCCGCCTGTCATCTGAAATGAGTCATTCATCCATTCATGAAGAGCGCATGCGGCGTTTCATGCAGGCAGGACTTTATGTAGTGACTTCGCAGGCTCTTTCGGCGGGTCGCTCCACAATAGCAATAATCGAAGCGGCGCTTCGTGGAGGGGCCAAGCTGATCCAGCTTAGAGAAAAAGATATGAACACAAAAGAATTCGTGCAACTGGCGCAGGTTGCCCGCCGCATGACGGAAAAGGCGGATGCTCTGCTGGTTATAAATGATCGTCTCGATGTGGCAATGGGCGTGGGCGCAGATGGAGTGCATCTTGGACAGGATGATTTCCCCGTTGACATGGCACGGCGACTTGCGCCTGAAATGATAATCGGCGCATCCAGCCATTCGGAAAAAGAGGCTGTGGAGGCTGAAAGGCTCGGCGCATCCTACGTCAACATAGGTCCTCTTTTCCCGACCACCACGAAAAACTGGAGGGGGTCATTCCTCGGGCTGGAAGCTTTGAGGACGATATGTCCAAGGCTTCGTATACCTGTCACCGTGATGGGGGGTATCAAGAAGGAGCACGTCAAACCGCTGACTGAGGCCGGTGCGACTGCGATAGCAGTGGTGACGGCCGTGACCACTGCTCCCGACCCTGAGGCTGCAGTGCGGGAATTGCTGGATCAGATAAGGAAGATCCCGAGAGTGGGTGTTTTCGGCATGTGAGCATCCTGTGCTTGACACGCATCGTCAACAGGTTAAGCATGGTTTGTGCCGACTAGTGAAGCGTTTGCCTTGCTATAAAGAGGAGCTCAACCATGAAAATCAGCCAAAAAGTGGTGGCACTGACGCGCTGCGCTGTTATGGTTCTTGCCGCTGCTTTTTCTTCAGGGTGCGAGGATGCGGACGATTCGAACCTTGAGGGGACCGACGCTAGTTTCAGAATTGAGCCGGATCATGTCACATTGACGGAATCCAACAGCACCGCGGCATTCATGGCTGTGGGCGGGCATGCGCCGTTGATCTGGAGTGTAAGTGATGTTGGCTTGGGCATCATAAGCGGAAGCGGGCAGACTGTGACCTATACGCGGACGGCATCGAATGGGGCAAACAGGATCGAAGTCAAGGACGCTCTTGGGTGGGTTGCACATGCGCTTGTCGAACAGGTTCCGAACCCGTCAGCCAGGCCGGATGAAGAAGAATTGACGCTATCGCCGGCGAGCGTAACGCTTTACAACGACGGGGACAAGATAGTCATCAGCGCGTCAGGCGGAGACGATCCATATCAGTGGGATGTAGGCAATGACACTCGTGGGGCTATCGAAGAGCAGGGAAAATATCAGGCGATCTACACCCGCCTTTCCACGGGCAACAACACGGTTATATGTACCGACCGAGACGGACGGGTCAGCATAACACAGATCACACAGCCTCCATCGGCAACCCTTGGCATCTCACCTGTGACCGCCATAATCAGCACCAACGGCGGATCGCAGGTGTTCACAGCGTCTGGCGGTAATGGCGTTTACACGTGGGGGATTCAGTCGGGTCCTGGGAGCATGAATCCGAGCACAGGTAACAGCTCTGTTCTCACTGTGCCGCCGGGAACCACTCCCACCATAGTGCAGGTTGGGGACGGCTCATCAATTGTGTTCGCGACCGTCAACAGGCAATAGGGTCAACGTGTCGGGCAAAAACACACCCATTATGCTCCTGGAAGGAGGAAATTCGTTCTCGGCTTTCCGCCAGGCTCGTCTCATGTCAGCATTTGCGGAGGTGGCGCCGGAATTTGCTTCGATGCAAGTACGCGCGCGGTGGGTCTATTTCTTGGATACTGTCGGGGTTGTTAGCAAAGGCGACATGGCGCGGATTTCAGCATTGCTGTGTGCTGAGCCGGTTGCATGTTTGAGCGGTGGTTTTTTTGTCACACCGCGCAAGGGCACCATATCGCCATGGTCTTCGAAGGCGACTGACATTTTCCACAACTGTGGAATCTCCTGTGTGCGCCGCGTAGAGAGGGGCATTCATTACGTATTTACGGACATGGGCGGCGGTGAAGTGGAGTTTGACAAGCTTTCGGCGATCATGGGGATCCTTCACGACCGCATGACAGAGGGAGTTTACCGCGACATATCCGACATGTTCCGTGCTCCGGAACCCGCGCCGCTTTGCGAGATAGACATAAAGGGGAAAGGAAGGGCCGCGGTAGAAGAAGCAAACCGTCGTTATGGTCTTGCCTTGAGCGATGCCGAGATGGATTACCTGTACGCGGCTTTCAGGGATATTGGACGGAACCCTACGGATGTGGAAGTCGTCATGTTCGGTCAGGTTAACTCAGAGCATTGTCGGCACAAGATCTTCAACGCCTC
>CALETX010000114.1 GCA_937920455.1 uncultured bacterium | reverse complement strand
GCGCACACACAAACCAGCGTTGCGTCGCTACCCACACCCTCAGGGACGAATGAGATTCCGGCAAGGCAGACTTTCCGATGCTGGTGAGGACCTGATTGTCCACTTGCTCACCAGAACGCTGCCATGCCGTCACGATGTGCGCATTACCGCAGGCGACGATTGCGCAGTCACGAGAATTCCCTCATCCAAATGGGATTTGCTTCTCACATCTGATCCGGCAATCGCCGGAGTTCATTTCACTTCATCGCTCCAGCCGGAAATGATTGGCTGGAAGGCCGCTTGTCGCGTCTTGAGCGACATCGCGGCAATGGGCGGCGAACCGCTATGGATGTTGTTCAATATCGCCGCCCCTCAGTCCATGCGCCTGGCAACTCTTACAAGAATCTACAAGGGAGCAGCTAAGGCGGCACGACTACACGACACAGCGATTGTGGGCGGAGACCTTTCGCAATCGCGAGAGCTGCAGATTCACGCGTTCGGTGTGGGCAGAATTCCCCGCGGAAAGGCTGTGTTGCGTTCCGGAGCATCTCCGGGCGACATCATTTACGTCACCGGCTCGCTGGGAGGCAGCATTCTGGGCCGCCACGCATCCTTCGAACCCCGCATCCGGGAGGGGCAATTCCTCCGCCTTTGGGCTACCTCAATGATGGATTTGAGTGACGGACTTGCCTCCGATCTCCCCCGTCTTGCAGCCGCCTCCGGTGCCGGAGCGATCGTAAACACGGCCGCTATTCCAATATCAGCAGCAGCCAGACGCATTCGCGATGGACGAACTCCCCTGGCTCATGCCTTGGAAGATGGCGAGGATTTCGAACTCCTTTTTACCGTGCCAGAGAAACGCTGCATCGCGTTTGAAAGAGCATGGAAAAGCGCATTCCATCTCCCATGCGCGCGTATAGGCGTTATAACAGCATCGCCGCGATCCATAACATACGTTGACGGCTCGTGCGACAAGCACCCGTCAATCTTCAAGGGTTTCGCGCACTTTTCAAAAAAGAGATCCTATGGCAATAAATTCTAACACAGAACCGTTGTACATAAGCCGCTCCCCTGAGGAAACATGGGGGATTGCCCGCTCCCTTCTAGAAATGCTCCCAGGTCAGGCGGTGTTCGCTCTCCACGGCAATCTTGGATCGGGCAAGACATGTTTTGTTCAAGGGCTTGCCATGGCATTGGGAATACGACGCCTTGTCACCAGTCCTACTTTTACAGTAATCAACCACTACCGAGGAGCGCGCCCCTTGGTCCACATTGACCTCTACAGAATCACATGCTTGAGCGAAGCCTATGGAATCGGCCTTGAAGAGAGCCTTGAGGATGACGCCGTTGTTGCGATAGAGTGGGCTGAACGAGCTGCGGACTTGATTCCAACCCGAGCAGTTCATATTTATTTCGCGGCCGGAAAACGTGAGGACGAACGCGTCATTCGCGTTGTGTTGCCTTGACCGCGACAGCAAAATGGCGGACATAACAAAACACGAAGGAGTTGAGTGTGGTATGAAAGAAGCTGCTGATATTGGCGTGATAGGACTTGCCGTAATGGGAGAGAATCTAATCCTGAATATCGAAAGCAGAGGATTCACCGTCGCCTGTTACAACCGCACGCTGAGCAAGGTGGACGACTTCATCAACGGGCGCGCGAGGGGAAAGAACATCATCGGCGCTCATGACCTGAAAGAGTTCGTCGGCAAGCTCGAAAAGCCGAGGCGCATTCTTTTAATGGTCAAAGCCGGAAAGCCGGTGGATGATATTATCGAACAGATTGTCCCCCTCATCGAGAAAGGAGACATCATCATTGATGGCGGAAACAGCCATTATCAGGACACCACCCGTAGAACACGATCGCTGGCTGAAAAAGGAATCTTCTTCATCGGGACCGGCATTTCTGGAGGTGAAGAAGGAGCGCTGCATGGGCCTGCCATCATGCCTGGCGGCCATCCAAACGCCTGGCCCGCCGTAAAGCCCATATTTCAGGCTGTGGCCGCAAGAGCGCCGGACGGCCAGCCGTGTTGTGAGTGGATAGGACCGGACGGTGCAGGACACTTCGTGAAAATGGTCCACAACGGCATCGAATACGGCGATATGCAGCTTATTTGCGAGGCATACCACATCATGTCCGCCGGTCTTGGAATGAAGCCAGAAGAGATGAAAAAGGTTTTCGCGGCGTGGAACAAAGGCTCCCTCGATTCGTATCTAATAAAAATTACGGCGGACATTCTCGGCGTCAGGGATCCCGAAACCGGAAATCCGCTTGTTGATATGATTCTTGACACTGCCGGCCAGAAAGGAACAGGCAAGTGGACCTCCCAGGCCGGCCTTGATCTCGGCGTCGGCATACCGCAGATAGCCGAAGCTGTATTCGCCAGATGCCTCTCCGCAGTTAAAGAGGAACGAGTGGCCGCAAGCACAAAGCTTGCAGGACCCAAAGCGCGCTTCAAAGGAAACCGCCCGACTTTTATCAAAAAATTGGAGCAGGCCGTGTATGCTTCCAAGATTTGTTCATATGCCCAGGGTTTCCAGCTCCTCCGCGCCGCATCTGCAGAATACGGGTGGAATCTCAAATACGGCGACATAGCCATGATATGGCGAGCGGGATGTATAATCCGCGCACGCTTTCTCGGCAAAATCAAGGACGCCTTCGCCAAGAAGCCTGAACTCACCAACCTGCTCCTCGATCCATACTTCCGGCGAGTGCTGACAAATGCACAGAAGCCGTGGCGCGAAGTAGTCAACACCGCCGTGTCGCTTGGAATACCTGTCCCTGCAATAGGAACAGCGCTCTCATACTACGATTCCTACAGATGCGCCAGGCTCCCCGCAAATCTCCTGCAGGCCCAGCGAGACTACTTCGGAGCGCATACCTACGAGCGCGTTGACAAGCCTCGGGGCCAGTTCTTCCACACAAATTGGACGGGCCACGGTGGAAAAACTTCGGCCTCCACATACGTTGTATGATATGGTGGCGAGCGCCAGCAGCATGGATTCCGTCTGAAGATCAGGAACAGAAATCTACGGGCCGATCCAATGTTGCTCGCGCAGCAAAAAAAGCAGCGCGGAGCTTGTTTGCAAGATCGCAGGGAAACTGTAATGCAGCGCGCCGTACACGCGGCCGCCAGCCGAGCTTGCCGGCTGCTGAGAAGAGTTA
>CALETX010000113.1 GCA_937920455.1 uncultured bacterium | reverse complement strand
TCTCGAGGGCATTCCCGGTACTGTGGGTGGAGGGGTGCGAATGAATGCGGGCGCATGGGGCTCTCAGTTGGGGGATTTTGTCGCGGAAGTGTCTGTGCTTGACGCTAGCGGGACAACGGTTACGCGGCGGACCGGCGAGCCTGGCGGGCCTGAGTTCGACTATCGTTCTTCGTTCAACATTGACGGTATCATCACTGAAGTTATTTTGAGAACCGACAGACGCGCTGGCCGTGCCGAGATATCCGGGCGCAGGACCGAGATATCCGCTGCCAGGGAGTGGATGAAGGGAAAGCGCTGTGCGGGTTCGGTGTTCAAGAATCCTGCCGGCGACGCGGCGGGCCGTCTGATAGAGTCGGCAGGGTTGAAGGGTTGGAGGATTGGCGGTGCGGTTGTTTCCGAGCGACATGCTAATGTGATCATTGCTGGCGATGGCGCTCTTGCGTCCGACGTCCTTGCTCTGATAGAAATTGTCCGGTCTCGGGTACGGGCGGCTACTGGCATTTATATGGAGCTTGAGGTTGTCGTTCTTGAATAGACCATTTCAGAAAGTAGCGGTTCTCAAGGGAGGGCCTTCGGCCGAGCGCGAAGTTTCTCTTCGGTCAGGAGCGGCTGTGGCTGCCGGGCTGCGTGAAGTGGGATACGATGTGGCCGAAGTTGATGTGACAGATCGCTCGATCTCTCTACCCGACAGGGTGGAGGCTGTTTTCATTGCTCTTCATGGTGAGTTCGGAGAGGACGGACAGGTTCAGGGGATTTTGGACCGGATGTGTATGCCCTATACGGGATCTGGAGCTGAGTCAAGCCGGGTATCGTTTGACAAGATTGAGACAAAGATGCGGCTTATCAAGGCGGGAATTCCGACGCCAGAGTATCAAGTTGCGGATGGTGGAGGTCGCTTATCATTTTCCATGCCATTTGTGGTCAAGCCGGCACGGCAGGGTTCCAGCATCGGCGTAACGAAAGTGACCGACGAAGCTCAATGGGAGCAGGCTGTCCGCGTTGCGCTGGAGCACGGTGGGCCAGTCATCGCGGAGAGATACATATCAGGCCGCGAGATCACCGTTGGTGTGCTTGGCCGTGAGGCGCTTCCGCCTGTTGAAATTATTGCGCCGGATGGCTGGTACGACTATGCGGCGAAGTACACGAAGGGTGCATGCAGGTATCTCGTGCCTGCGCCTCTTGAAGCTGAGAAGTCGAGGGAAGCCATGGAGTTGGCATTGCGGACCTTCGACGTCCTGGGCTGCCGGGGAATGGGGCGCGTGGACTTCAGGCTGGATGGAGACGGCAAGTTGTTCGTTCTGGAAATGAACACGATACCTGGTTTCACTGAGACGAGCCTGTTGCCTAAAGCGGCGGCCTCCATTGGCATCAAATTTGCCGTTTTGTGCGACACTGTGATGAGGCAGGCTTGTTTTGGTCCGTAAAAAAAGGGGGGCGGACAGAAAATGTTCTGGAATAGGCGGAGAACAAAGTCGCTTGGAAGGGACATTTTCATAGAGAACAGGGTGGATCTTTCCCGCGCTGCTATGCGGCATCGAGCGAGGGCCAACACGCGCGGTAACGGTGGGCGTTCGCCTGTGATGATCGCTTTGCTGGCGGCTGTTTCAGTGGTTGCGGGTTGTGCGCTTGTCTGGCTGCTGATGGTGGAGACCGGCAGGGCGCTTTATTCTGAGAATCCCAGATTCAAGATAGTAACGCTGGAGATTCGCGGCGCCCGTGTGCTTACAAGAGAAATGGTGAAAGAATTTACCGGCATCAGGGAAGGCAGGAATATGTTTGATTTCTCGATAAAAAAGGTGCGGAAGGATTTTCTGACAAAGGTTCCTTTTGCACGTCGGATGAGCATCAGCAGAGTTTTGCCGGACACGGTGATTATTGAGATTGAAGAGCGTGAAGCGGTTGCGAGGGTGGGCAGCAAGGATGGCGCAATGGTTGCAGACAGGGACGGAGTGGTGTTTTTTCTGAGGCATCGTCGAGAAGACTTGCCGGTAATACTGGGGTATGCCTATGACATAAAAGGAGGCGATACTCTCAAGGGAATGGGGCTTGCCGCCCTTGACGCTATAGAAGCATGCGCAGATCCGCGGTTGCTCCTGCGGCTTGAGGCCGTGGATGTTTCCGCTCCCGACCATATTAAACTTTACATCCTGTGCGAAGGATCGCAGCGCGAGATCTTGCTCGCTTGGAAAGGAATGGAGACTCGGTCAGAGGAGGGGCGCCAAGCGGCTTTCAAGAAGTTATGCAGGGTGGCCGAGATACTGCAGACGCCTGAAGGGAAGAAATATCCGAAGCTGAACGCAATGTCTGACGGCGATGTGCGCGGGCTTGCGGGGTGAGAACAAAGCGAATCCCGGATGCAGATTTTGTCGCTGGAGGAGTTGATTTCTTATGGGGATGCCGCCAGTAGTGGGGATTGAGATAGGAACCACCAAGGTCGCAGCCGTGGTGGGCGAGATGCGGCGCGACGGAAACATCGTCATAGTGGGGATGGGAGAACATCCCTCTACCGGAGTTCGGAAGGGCGAGATCGTGGATCTTGAGCATGCGGTGCTGTGCGCAAGATCGGCGTTGAAGACGGCCGAGGACAGTTGTGATGTCACCATAAACCAGGTTTACGTTGCGGTTTCAGGGGGCCATATTCAGAGTGCGACCGGCAAGGGCGAGGTTGCAATAGGCGAGGGTCGGATAATCACGAACGATGACATCGAACAGGTGAGCGAACTGGCCACAGCAGTCAATCTGCCGGCCGAGCGTCGTTTGCTTCATGCCATTCCCCAGCGCTTCGTGATTGATGATCAGCATTACGTTCTGCAGCCGGTTGGACTTGAGGCGGCAAAGCTGGCCCTTCATGCTCTCATCATTCATGGGGTACGGGCGCGTTTGAACAACATTGAAAAGGTCGTGTCAAATGTTCCGGTCACGGTTGTCGGCTCAGCCTTCAGTGGACTTTGTTCGGCGCTGTCGGTGTTGAGCGACGAACAGAAAGAGGCCGGCGTAGTGATGCTCGATATGGGAGGAGGCAAGACGGATTACGTGGTCTATGCCGATGGCGTGGCAGCTCTGGCCGGTTCGCTGGGAGTGGGCGGCGATCATGTGACAAACGACATTGCCTGCGCGTTTTCGATACCTACTATGCAGGCTGAGATGCTGAAACGGGCATTTGGAAGCGCGATTGTGGAAGAAAATCCGCCCGTTGCAGAAGCAGATGTGCCGCCGGACGGCGGCTTTCCAGGCCGCCGTGTGAAAGTCCGGAGTCTTCAGATGGTTATGAACGCCAGGCTTGACGAGCTGCTTTTGATAATCCGCAAACGCATAGAGTCTGAGAGACTGATGCACCACATTGCTGGCGGAGTCGTTGTGACGGGGGGAGGGGCAAGGGTGAAGGGGCTTTCGAAGCTTGTGGAGAAAGTATTTGGCATGCAGATGGTAGTTGGTTGTCCCAGACACGTGAGCGGGGTGAGCGCGGTCATCGAATCTCCTGAATACGCAGTATGCACAGGCCTTGTACAGCATGCTTTCAGAGAGGAACGAAGGCGCCGGCCTTCCCTATTTGGGGCTCTCTGGGAGATTCTGGCTGGCGGGAGTTGACCATGGCAAGGATTTGCATCGTTGGTGTGGGAGACGCCGGTATCAAGGTGGCGGAGAAGGTGCCGACAGGAGCCGGCGAAGAAGTCGAGAAGATTTCCATAAACACTGACCGCCGCTGTCTGGAGCGGTCGTCTGCTTCGATCAAACTGGAGATCGGCTCGTCGAGAGCCGGAGGTTTGGGCACAGGTGGAGATGTTGAGGCAGGGAGACTTGCTGCTGAGGATGACGAACATCAGATCGCTTCGGCTCTGGCCGGATCGGACATGATTATTGTGGCAGTGGGCTTGGGAGGCGGATGCGGGACTGGAGCGACGCCGGTTGTTCTGCGGAACGCGCGCGAAACGGGCGCTGTCACATTTGTGTTTGCCACTCTGCCCTTCCCGTTTGAAAGCTCGCAGGTACGGGAAGCGGCGGATCACGGCCTTGTCGAACTTCAGTCGCTTGGGGGAATCGTGTTGGCGATTCCAAATGAACGAATGGCCTCATTCGTTGGGGATGGGACGGTGGCGGACGCTTTTGACGGGGTGAACAGGGTTATTGGCAGTGGCATCGGCGCTTTGTATCGCCTCATCACACGTCCGGGATATCTCAACATTAATCTTGTCGCATTGCGCAAGTGCCTGGGCGGAGAGGGCGGTATAGGCACCATGTCTGTTGCCGAGGCCTCCGGTGTGGATCGGGGCGAGCAGGTTATCAGGCAGCTCTTGGACAATCCACTTACAGAATCGGGCGCGGCGCTGAGCGGCGCGCGGTCGGCGCTTGTTGGAATTCTCGGAGGCCGTGATCTGGCGATACAGGATGTGGGAAACGTTTTTACGGCAGCAAAGGAGCGGATGCCAAGGAACTGTCAGATGTGGACTGGCACGGCCATTGATCCGGAGTGGGACGGAAAAATGACGGCTGTGCTTATTTTCACGGACAGGTGGAACGAAGTCGGGGAGAAGGAAGTCAATCATGGGCAGACTATTTCCGCCTCGAATAAATCTGCGCAAAGACAGAAGGCGGAGCAGGGCAGCTTTTCCTTTGAAGGGGGAGATCGCGGTCGGTTCAAGAACGTTGATCCGACCATTCAGGACGGGATTGATCTGGATGAGCCGACGTACCGTCGGCGGCGGCTCAGGATTGAACGATGAACGGAGTCACGTGGGTGGCGTCTGGCATTACATAATATCGCGGCCTGTTCCGACCGGCTTCAGCCAACTTGCGCAGGACAAGTTGGACTGCGCTTTCGATATCCGGCGACGTTTCCATGCCGAGGTCTTGTATGTCAGTCCTGGACATTTGCGAGACCAGAACCGTTCGCGGAGCATGGCGTCGTGTTGAAACGGCAGTCTGGCCATTGACTTCTGGCAAGTGTTTCAATCGCTTGAAGAGTTCCGTAATATCGCGGATTTTCACCCACTCTCTGAATCGTTCATTGCCAAGACCCTCAGGACATGGCGCGGCGAGCACAACAAAGCCGTCTGGCTTTACCGCGCGGGCAGCGTTCACAAGGGCTTTGTGAGCCTGGATCCAATCTCTTGCGCCGCAGGCTGCGATGACAAAATCAGCTGGTTCGCGCAGGTCTACGCGCGCGAACTGTTGGAGAGCACGGCATGCTGCTCGGTGAGCAGCATCAAGATGCCCTGACACGATTCCTGCGAGCCGGCCGTCAGGGGAAACGACTGTGTTTACGATTATATGAGGCTGGCAGAGCATTGCAGCCTGGAGCATTTCGTCGGAAACAGGATTGCCATCCAGGCGTCCGATCTCAACACCTTCTCTGAACTCGTTTCGTTCGAAATCGAGGGCAAGGCTGTGGTTATGCGCGATTGTATCCCGCGATGCCAGTCCTGGCGCAATGGACTTGCGGCCTCCCCCAAAGCCGGCATGGTAGTGATACGTGACGGCCCCCAAGGTCATCAGGCAATCTGACTCAACTGCGAGGCGGTTGAGCTTGACGCGATATCCCCGGCTGGTGCTGCCGACGCATACCAGATTTGATTCATTGTCCGGGTCGTGAGACGTTATTCGCGAGACGAACCGGGCGGCGACGCTGGGTCCGAGAATTTTTTCGATTTCGGTCGGTGTTGGAGGGCGATGTATTCCTGTGGCAACGACGATGCGGATGCGGTCGGCAGAACAGCCGCGTTCGCAGAGTGCTTTTATCATAATTGGTAGAACTCGGTTGGCCGCGGTCTGTCTGGTTGAGTCGGAAACGACGATGCAGATGTTCTTTTTGCCGTTCGCAATTTCCCAGACAGCGCGAGTTTCGCCGTCAGGCCAGACGGGCTTCCTAAGCGCGGCGAGGACTCTGGCGTCTGACAGAGGAGTTTTGGGGTAGGCGTGGGTGATGGTTCCAAGGCATTCGGCTGCGGTCCGGGGTACGGAGGGGACTCTCATCCTGTGTTTTTACTTCTTCTTTCGTCCGCCCTTCACTTCAACCTTGGGCTCGGCGTATGCTTCCTCACCAGGCTCGGGGAGAGTTTCGAGGAGCTTCCTGATGATGTCTGCGGTTTTCAATCCTTCTGAGTCTGCTGCAAAATTTGTTCCTATGCGGTGGCGCATGACCGGCAAGGCGGCTTTGCGTATGTCGTTGCAACTGACATGGATGCGCCCTTCAAGAACAGCGCGAGCTTTGGCCGCGAGCACAAGGCTCTGGCTGGCTCTTGGTCCTGCGCCGTAGGACACGTATTTCTTGGTGACCTCCGGAGCGTCTTCGTACTGGTACCGCGTGGCGCGAACGAGGCGCACGACATACTTGATCACGTGTTCGGAAACGGGGATCTTGCGGACAACTGACTGGAGCTGGAGCAGTTGTTCCTTTGACAGTATGCGGCGAGGCTCGATCTGGGCGCCGGCAGTTGTGGCGCTGATGATTTTTTCCTCCTCATCGGCCGACGGGT
>CALETX010000112.1 GCA_937920455.1 uncultured bacterium | reverse complement strand
GGCAGGAAGATGGATGCGTGGGCGTGCAACGCACGGTTCCATACGTTTTTCTAAAAGACGACAGGCGGTTATTACTGGGATTGGATCCTTTGCTGATTCTCCGAAAGGTTCGAGTTTGAGATAAAGGGCGGTAGTACGACCCAGCTCTGGTGGGATGGTTAGAAACCCCACTTGGCCGGAGTTGGTGATAATGCCAGCGCGTCTCCATTCTCCTGGTGGTTCACCAGGCAGTGATGCTTCTATTTGATCTTGGTTGGGTATTGGATTATGGCGGGCGGTGTCATATTGAAGGCCGTCTTTAAGTAGATATGCCTCCACTTTTGATACGGTCGGGACGTGCGCGAAAACAATAGTTCCTATTTTCCTTTCTTCCCGGAAGGGGACAACGAGATGACCGTAGCCGGCAGATAATAGAGGCTTCACGCCGGTCTGAAAGTGACCGCCATTACTGGAGAAGACGGTGGAAACTCTTTGCACGGGTGAGAGCTGGAACTCCGGAGCTGAGTTGCCTGATACCAGAGGTGAGGCTGCGTCGAATCTAATGTCATCGTGAGTGCAGGCAAAACTGAAGGCCGATTTGGAGGCTGCAGGATTCTTAAGAATGGCGAGAATTTTGTCCGGTGTTGCACCTAATGCATGAATTTCGTACGGTGATGCTATCACTATTTTTTCTGCCATATAGGTTTGGGGATCTATTTTCCAGAGGGTGTTCTTTACGCTCGCGATAAGCCGGTCTTTCACTACAAAAAGATGGGTTGGGCCGTCCCAGCCGGACAAACGTCCTCCCCATATTTTTCGGCCTTCCAGATCGCATGCGATAAACGGGTGACCATGTTCGACAAGTCGTGAACCTATGAATATTTTTTCGCCGCAGGCTGCAACGCATCCTGGACCGGTATGATCTCCCAGCCATCCTCCTGTTCGGGTGACCGTGCCCGTGCCTGTTGGGGCGGTCAACCACGGGATGTATTCGGGATCCCGATCGCCCTCAGCCGCTGCAAACTCATAGAACACGCGAAGTGGTGGCACCACAAACAGACGGGCCACGACGGGCACATGGGGCTCGATAAGGTTTCCCCACAAATCCATTCCATCCCATCGTGCTGAATAACGACCTTTTTTGAGAGGAACGGCCTGTGCCAGTATGCGCAGGAGGCGGTCGCTATCCGTGTAAAGGGCGAGTGTTGCTTTTCCGTCGAACGGCATCTGGAATGGCACAGGCACTGCGCCGGCCATTCCTGCAAAAGGCTGTATGGTTTCCTCAGCGTGTTGACTATTCGTAACCATGAGCAACAAACCAAATAAGAAAGGACTGATAGCACAGAGTTTCCCTGAAACTGCCGGACCTGTTTTACTGCGGGAAATGCTTAGAAAGTACGTGGAGTGGGATTTGCAGTGACTTACCATTTTTTACCCCTGGTCACAGTTCAGAACATTCGGCAACTGTATTACAGTGAGCCTCATCTTTTTTCAGACAGCCTCACTTCCTGCATAATGGAATTGTGATCAACATCAACATTCAGCAAGGAATAGGCGAACTTTCGATCGCCAAAGGAACACTTGTAAAGCAGGTAGGGATGACTCCAGCCATTGGTTGGAGCCAGCTCGCCGCCGGCAGGATTGACGTCCCACTTCAGACCGCCAAAGCCATCGCTTCCCATAGGTTTTTGGTAGACCTCAAAGGTACGGCGATACAGTTCGTTTTGAGAGTTGGCGTCGTTTACCCATGCAACATCGCCGTTGGCCTCGATATCTCGCAGTATATGACCATTCGCCCGCGCTGTGGCGCCATGTCTGACGGCACGCAACAACAATACTGGCGAAGGTCCGGCAGTCCGGACATTTATATTCACGCCTTCCATGTGTTGAGGCGCGCCGATAAAGCCTGCCCGAACAGTTTTGCCAGTGGTTATGATACTTGTTCTGAGGAAAGCGCTCAGTTCGCAATAGCCAAAGTCGACAGCCGGCGAAGTTTCGCTTCCGCATTCCCGAAACTCACATTGATCAACCATGACGATATAAGGTCGGAAAGCAAGAAAAGGATTTCCGCCCATGAAATCAATGCCCGGGCCATCTATATTGCGAAAACTGCAGTTGTAGAGTCCCCCGTGTATGAGGTTGTTGAATTTTATGCTTACCCCGGCTTTTTTCTGACCCTCAAATTCTGCGTTGAGAAGAAGCCATTTGTCCAGCATGTTGTTATTGAAGTAGATGCCGTATTCTCCTGTGTTCACGAACCTGAGATTCACGAACTTGTTCTGGTCGAATTCGGCTCCTCCCATACGGGTTGGGTCATCATTGCCTATATGCATTCCGGCAAAGGTTTGATTTTTGAACTCGAGATTAAAATAGTCCTGGCCTGCAATGTAACTTTTCGCAAGAGGGGGAACATGGTCATGATGGTCTGCGCCTGTTATAGCTATGCCCACACGTCCTCCCTCGATAGTTAAGTTTCCGATGGGGCCGCGCTCTATCTGTCTTATGCCGACCATATCACCCTCGAATCTGAGTACCGTCCGGCCTGGCCCTGCGCCGATGATCCCCGTATGTACTCCGCACAGCCACAGGGTCCGCGTGAGACGAAAGGTTCCTTTTGGAATCTGGAGCGCGCCGAGGGAAATGCGCTTATTCCTGTGTTTTAAGTCCGCATGCGGATGGAGCGCATCATAGGCCGCTTCGTCGCCTTTCCTTGCAGCTTCGATGAGCTTTTCCACTTCTGCAGCAGTGCGGCCTCCGTACATG
>CALETX010000111.1 GCA_937920455.1 uncultured bacterium | reverse complement strand
TCTTCCAAAGAAGCTTGCAGTAGTAGTCATCGGCAGTGACGGGTCTGTTTGGTTTGGAGACCAGCGCGTATCGGTCGAGGCGGCGGTTGAGCAAGCTGCGGCCAGTTATCGCGAAGCTGGCGCGAAGATAATCATTCGCGGAGACCGTCGCGCCGAGCTTGGTGTTGCAGTGGACATGCTTTCGCGGATGAAGGCTGCCGGAGTCGAGAGTGTGGCATTTGAAGTGCGCGAGGATGAGAGATAGGCGAAGAACGGATTTGTTGGCTGCATTCCTTATGGCCTTGCTGATCCATGGCGTGGCAGCCGTCATCGTCGACGCCGTTTATGCCAGGGCTGCGGCGCGTAAGACATCCTACAGTTTCGACGCTGGCACAGCCAGACTGGAAGTTGAATTTTCCAAGACGCCGCAAGCTGAACCGGCGAATGAAGAGCCTCCTCCTGATGCTGTTGAAACCGAAGAACCCGGTTCTCAGGAAATAGCGGCGGTGTTGCCCGAAGAGGAAGTCGCGGACGATGCCGATGCTGGAGAGCCGCCAGCTCCTGCTTCTGAGCAAACCGCCGCCGAGCATCAGACTTCGGATGCTGGTGTCATTGAGGCAGCGGCAGCGACTTCGGATGCTCTGTCTGCCTCATCCTCAGAGACTCCCGTTGGGTACTGGCCTTCGAAGCCGGAGGTTTCATGGGTTGGACTTTCGGAAATAAAGCCGAGATATCCGTTCGGATCACGTGTGAGGGGCGAGGAGGGTGTTGTAAAGGTGAATGTTCGGGTAAACCCATCAGGACGCTGCGACGTGGCGGAGGTGGTAGAGAGCAGTGGCTTCAGGGCCCTGGACAAAGCGGCGTTGGATGCCGTCAGGAAGGCGCGTTTTGTGGCCGAGGGGGGAGCTGCAAAGGAAGGCGGCGAGGTTGTGCTGACTTTCAGATTTCGGCTGACCGATTGATCCTCGAAGTTGAGGCCGGTGACAAAGGAAAGCAGGCTGCTGATTCGGCCGTAAAGGCGCCAGAGCATTTTCTATGAGTTGCGACGAAGGCGCGCAACGAACATGCCATCGCCATCTCCTTCCCATGGCCATAAGTACGTCTGACCGTCATTGAGCAATTTGCCGGTCAGGGGGTGCGTGAATGGTTCCGGAGAAAATTGCGGATGAAGTTCGATGAATCGCCTTACAGTGGCGGTGTTTTCGGTCTCGAAGAGTGAACATGTGGAATAGACGAGGATTCCGCCGGGCTTTAGTGCTCTAGCTGCCGATGAAAGAAGCCTAAGCTGCAGCTCGGCCAGTTCACTCACATCATTTTCCCGCAACGTCCATCGGGCAGCTGGGTTGCGGCGCCATGTGCCGGAGCAAGAGCATGGTGCGTCAACCAGCACTCCGTCGAATGACCGCGCCCAGGAAGGGTGGCTGGCGCCGTTCCATGGTTTCGTGGAGATGTTGGAGAAACCGGCTTTTGCGGCTCGTCTGCGCGTTTCACGCAGTTTGCTTTGACGGATATCGCTTGCGACAACCGTGCCTCTTCCTTTCATCATTTGTGCCAGCAGGAGTGTCTTGCCTCCTCCGCCGGCGCACGCGTCCCACCATCGCTCGCCGGCATGCGGGGCGCATACAAGGCCGACTGCTTGCGACGAGATATCCTGTATTTCAACGCGGCCTTCCTTGTACGGCTTCAAGAGATACAGATTAGAACAACCCTCAGGAACCATCGCAGCGAATGGGACGGCTTCGGCCCGTTGTGGCGAGATGCCGGCCTGCTTTAGCTCACGGATGACATGGTCAGGTTCGACGGACTGAATCCGGAGCCACAGTGGGGGCCTTTTCTGGCAGAAAAGAATCAGGCGATCAGCGTCACAGTGTTTTGGAAACAACTTCAAGGACCATTCGGGAAGCAGTTCGTTGATATGCAAAGTGGAGGGAAAGCCGAGCACAGTCAGTATAGCGTGCGTTCTTTCGAATACATCACCAATGCTGTATGGCCGGGCAAGCTGATCTGGTGAGATATGGCACTGCCGCGCCAGTATGGCCATGACGTCCTGTTCTGCAGTCTGTCCGGCAACGGCTGCCGCAAGGGCCAGCCTTTGCCATACATGCGGGTATTGGTGTGTGTTTTGGGATATGTCTGACGAAAGAATATGTTGCGCGGACCATTCAGGAGCAAGGCGTCTGAGCCATCCCCACCAGCGGAAGAGGGAATATGCGGTTTCGCTGATGATGCGGCGGTCTCTTGCTCCGAGTTCCCGGTGTTCCCTGATGTAGGCTGCCAGAACGCGGTCTGCGGGCAGCCGCTTCGCAAATACCATTTTAGCCACATGGCTGATGGCCGTGACCGCGGCCCTTGCCTGCGAAAGCATCACGCGTTCTCGTCTGGATGGGGCGCTGAGGTTATTGTGCTTCATGAGGTTTTGGGCAGCGATGGTGCATTTCCCGTTCACGGACGATCACCAGTAACGCGTTTCTGCAATGCTGAGCGAAAACTGTGGACAAGTCTCGATCACGATCGAATTTGGGCCGGCATTGATGCTGATGGGGATCTTTTCCCTGCCTGCGTGAAAGCCAGCCCAACGACCGCTGTTGAGATAGACTCGTTTGCCGTTTAGCCGGACCGATTGCAGATGTCCGACGGTGTTTAGCGGGGAGTTGGTTTGCGAGTCGGTAATCACAGAAGCTACGCCGATATATTTCTGGCAAGGGCCGGCGAGTTTATCGAGGGACAATGCAGAACCTTCACGCCGGATTTGTTCGAACCACCAGCCATTCTGCCGGTAACAAGGAAGACTGGAACTTTGCATTTTCGCAAGATGGAGACCATGGTGTCAATGTCAGACTCAACCTGTTGTGGTGAACGTTTTTTGGCAATGTCGTTTCCGCCGGTGCAGAATATGATGGCGGAGTCGAAATCGTGGGGTAGGACATATTCATCGAAACGCACGAGGCAATCACCGGCTGAATCTGCTCCGGCTGCCGCGTTGATGAATACGCGTGGCGTATGTCCGGACTCAATGATGGGCTGCCGCACGAGTACAGGCCACGCGGCGTTGTCGGACAAGGAGTCTCCTGTCAGGATAATTCGGCTGTGGAATTTTTGCTTCACAGATGAGAGTCCTGTGTTCATGAGACAACCGGTGGCAAGGAGCATTAGCATGCCTGCGGCAGGCAGCAGGCCCTTGGCGTAACCTGATTGTGACCGCTGGCTTTCCACTGCGTAGAGCTTGCATGAAAAAGAGAGAGCGCGCAAGATTCTGATTTGGAGATTGGTCAAGTTGTGCCTTCGTTGAAAAACACGCACAGACCATCCTTCCCGGGAGCCACAATATCGAGCCTGCCAGTGCCTCTCAGGTCGGCTACGGCGAAGTGAATGCCAACCCCCTTTGCTTCGCCGAACGGCGCGTATGTTACGATCTGCTTGGCAAAGGAGTCGCCGGTCCATTTGAAGTAGTATATGCCATAGTCGTCCCATTCGCCCGGCTCGTTTCCGCAATGAGCCCGATGTCGTTTTCCGGTTACCAGTTCAGGTGCGCCGTCGCCATCAAGGTCCACCCAGATCATGTCGTGATACTGGGCGTTACAGGGATCTATTGCATGGTATTTCCAGGCCCGGTTTGAGCCTTTCCGGATTTGTTCGGCCCACCACAGTCCATATCCGTGCGCGTTGCCGACGACTATTTCGCTCCTGCCGTCGCCGTTTATATCGGCTACGATCATTGGGACACTGGCTGCCCATCCCCAAGGGGCATCTGCGAAGTCCGGATGCCATAGCCATTTGCCCTTCCAGGGATCGGGAGGTGCTTCAAGCCATCCGCGACCGAGGACGATGTCCATTCGTCCGTTGCCGGCCAGGTCGCCGCACCCTAGGCCGTGTCCCTGAGACTGGCCTTTGGGGAATCTGAAGACAGATCGGCTTTTGAATTGCCCTGTCTGCCGGCCGCTGCGGTCGCGGAGAAGTTTATAAACGACCACCTCGTTTCTGGCTGGCGTATTCGGAATGATCTCGAGGTCGCCGTCCAGATCGACGTCCCATGCGCGGGTCGTTTCTACGTTGCCTGTGTTGTCAATGACATGCTCGGGCCATTGTCTGGAAGGATCGCCGCGAGGATTTTCCCGCCAGCGGAGAGTGTTTCCCCACCAGCCGCCTGTGATGAAATCGGTCCATCCATCGCCGTTGACGTCCATAGCGATCGTTGAGAAGTCGTCGAAATATTCGCCGGCGGGTTTGACTTCGCCGATGAAGTGTTTTTTCCGGAAATCTGGTCCAGGATACCACCAGGCACCGGATACGATGTCCGGATGGCCGTCGCTGTTCACGTCGAAAACGCCGGCGGACTCATAAGTTTCGTCCGATATCCATTGTTTTTCCCAGCGCAGTGGCATTGGTTTTCCCCTCTATTACCTGATTCATACACCTTTCCACATTCTGAGGTATTGCCTGGCGACCTTGAGATCCTCGAGCGCTTCCTGTGCAAGGCATGGAGCGGGGCGTTCTCCGCGAATGGCGGCGATGAAGTTTGCCGCCTGCTGACGCATTGCATGATTCCACGGCAGTTGTGGAATGATGGTTTGGGGTGTGGCGCCCTTGCCGGGGTCTTTGAAGATTTCGACCCGGCCGGGTCTGTTGATGGCCATAGGCGCTGGCAGTTCGACTTTGATATAGCCATGGTCGAATGCGATCAGCGCGGATTCTTGCCAGTCAACCGTGGTGATGTACGGGCTCATTTCGATGGCACATGGGATGCCGCTCTGGCTTTGGCCCACTAACAGGACGCCGCTTGGGTCGGCGTGTGTTACCTTGTAAGGCTCGCAGAGAAAGTAGCGCATCAGATTTACCTGGTGTATGTAGTAGTTAACGAAACTCATGTAATGGGCGTAGGCTGTGGAATCCATATCTGTTGGCGGCGGTTCCACTTCGAGTTTACCTGGCTGGTCCCCCTCGTTCACCAGATCCCAAAAACCGTTTGCAACCCAATCGCCAGCGGGCATAAGGATTCTGACGTACTTCATTTTGCCAAGTTCCCCGGATGACA
>CALETX010000110.1 GCA_937920455.1 uncultured bacterium | reverse complement strand
AAGGTCAGCCACTACGTAATATGCAGGAAGCGATTCCTTGCCTTCTCTATCAGCCACTTTTTTCTTCTCCTTGCGCCTCGCATTAGCCGATGCGTCCGCTGGTGCCCTAAGGGGCAAGCGATGGAGTGTAACTCGCCCCAGCCGAAAAAACGGGCCGGATGAACTCCGACAATCTCGCAAAAAAGCCAGTTCCAACAACTAGAGTGTCCCCTGCTTTCAGACTGAATGTGGGCCGAACGCCCCGCGCAATTTTCGTTAAATCAACCGGCATAACCTTCTGACCCGACTCCGTCTTTCTAAGAACAAAGGAGTTCTCCGCCCTCCCTGCCGGCTGGAGCCCACCTGCCAGAGCAAGCGCATGCATTACCTCCATCTCGTCGCCAGCCTCAGTCGCAAAAGCGCCGGGTCTGGCCACATATCCAAGGACGTACACATATTTTTTCTTTCCGGCAGGAACGGTCACAATGTCACCACCCCTGATCGCCACATTGAACGACATGTCACCTTCATCAAGAAGCCGCCGCACATCCACCGTGACCACATCTTGCCGCATGATCTCGCCAACTTCTGTCGTGTTTGTGTCTGCGCTATGTGAGGCGCCCAGCTCGTTGGTTGACGTTCCCTGCCCCCCATGAGCCACAATCACATCGTCACCTGCTCCTGGAGCCAGGCCACCTGCCTGCAAAAGAACTTCCAACAGCGAGCTTGAGTTCTTGTTAAGGTAATAAATTCCCGGCTTTGCAACTTCGCCCGTGACTATCACCGGCTTGCTCCTGGCCTCAGCAAGAGCAACTGTAACCCTTGGATCCTTCAGATACTTTCCTTCATAAGCCGTCCGAATTCGATTCCTCGCCTCCTCGAGAGAGACTCCGGCCACCGCGATCTTGCCAACCAGAGGCATTTCCACCATGCCGTCCTCGTCCACTTGAACATCAAGCCTGCTCTCGGCATCAGGCTTGTCGAGGGCGAAGACGGTTATTCTTAAATCGTCTCCGATGCCAATATCGTACCTTTCCTCAATACCGGCCCTTGTCTTTTGCCATGCGGCAACGGCTCTTGCCAGCCTTGACATCCTCTGCTGCGCGCGCGTAACGGCCGAAACGTCGCCATCGTAAGGTCTGCCAGAATCCATAAGATCGCCAAGTGGAGTAGCCGTGGGGTTGCTGAAATCAAGGCGGCTGCATCCTCCACAAGCCGCCCAGACAAGAATCACGCAAGCTGTTCTGAGCACAATCGCTGCGCCACTGCTGTAGAGCAGCGGCCTGCCCTGCACACACTTACAAAGCAAAGAAGATGCTGCTGTGCCATAGCTCGTCATGGACTGACCACCCGTGGCGGATTCGGAGGCACGAAGAAAAAGACCGGCAAAATCGGCACAGACGGACTCGCCACCAGAAACGGACGCGGCATGGCAATGATGATTTCATGAGGCTGCTGCCCTTCCTCGACCGTCTTCTTCAGGAATTCCAAATCGAGGGTCATCCTGCCAACTATGAGATAAAATCGGCCTGCGCCAAAGGCCGGTATACGAAAATTTCCCTCCGCGTCAGTCTTGGTCTTATAGACGTATTTCTCTCGCAAAGCATCCCACACTTTTACGTCAAATCTCGTCACAGGAGTGTATCCGTCAGAGAAAAGAACAACTCCTCTCAGTTCCGCCGCGCCCACGCTCATTACAGGACGCAGCCCTGGATTGGGCGACTGAGCCATGGACGGCAAAACACCGATAAATGGCATTGCCAGACCTGTACAAATTCTGGCTATCCACCTCATGCGCAAGCTTGGCATCGCTCCACTCCTTTCCGCACCATAACGCCCGCTCTCTGGCGCCTTTCAAAATTGACCTCTCAGGCCGAACTGGAAACCGACCCATTTCATATCAAGGCTGTCAGTGTTCAGCGTGTAGAACGGAGACCCGCTCTCGGCGTTGAACGACATGCTCAAGAAGTCTACGGACAAGAGATAGCTAACTTTATCACCCATAGTCAGTTGGATACCGCCGATGATCCCTGTCGTTGGACTTATATCTACGTCCAGACTGCCCCGCCACTCAGGATCGAACGCGTGGATAACGCCGACGTGAGGCCCGACGGTTGCAGCCCTCGCCGCCTGCCACCTTAATGCAACGTCACCGTACAGCGTCCCGCTCACGAACATCGAATCGGCCAGTATGCCCGCTCCGGCATTGAGATCCAGCATCAGTGTGCCCACCTCAATCCCTATGCCGGTTCCCAAATGAGGATAGAAGGTCAAAGTTGCAAGACTCTCCCGGGTGCGGGCTTCGCCGGTGGACTCCAGCGATTCATTTTCAAAATTCATGAAAAATGATGCTGGGAAAGCCTCCGCAATCCAGTAAACGTCTGCCCTGACAGCCACAGCCACGAGCAAACTCAACAATACACATGCCGTATTCACGCCCTTCATCACCCACCCCTTTTCTCCTGTCCAGCATTGCACAGGTTATTTTCGCATATGGCCAGTCCATGCTCTTTCAACATCATGAGGAATCGCCAAACATCCTGTTCCGCCACATCTCTCGCAACATCATAGCGGGAAGTGACATCCGCAATCAGTTCTTCAGCAGAGCGATTCTCCAGCTCATCCCACAGAAAATCGCCGATGCCCTCGATGAGAAAAATCTTGTCCAGTTCAGCCAGCTTTCCAGTCACCGGCACCAATAACGTCTCATCGCCAATCTTCCTTTTTACAACGTGGTCGGCTCTCTTCCAACGTGCCATCAGCAATTCCTCGCCGCTCATTGCTATGTCCTGTTCTATTCTAACAATTCTTTAGGCAAATAGAAGCAATACTTTCTGAACTCTACCTTCGTTCCAACCCCTGCCCTCTCATCCAAGATCCTTGGGAATAAAAACGAGCAAGATCTTTGGGGAGGTATATCCCGAGCTGACTACCCTTGAACCGGGCACAACTTCGAGCCTGATATTCAATCTCCCCACTGTCATGAGATAACTTCCAACGTTAAGTGCAGGTACCGTAAATATGCCGTTCCTATCAGTGACAGTTTCGTGAAGCACATCGCTGGTACCCTCGGAAAGGATGCGTATCTTGACGCCCACCGCGGCCATCTCAGAATCTTCTTGATCGGCAAGAAACACAACTTTGCCATTGATTTCAGTGTGCTCCACAACAACGCGAGCGCCAGGTTTATGCGGAGCCTCACTTTTAGAGTCCTTTTCGTTCAGACCTTCCTCTCCAACGACCCAAGGGCCGGCATAAGAATATCCAAGGAAAACCAGCAGACAAAGCCACGTCTTCAATATCCGAACGCTCAGCTTAGTCCGTTCTATATTCTGCTCGCTCATAGTCGTTGCATGTGCTATCCACAGACCGCAATGAAACCTGACTCAGCAGTCTCCATCCTGGACCCCTCAGAACATCTCGAAGATATAGACCCCAATCTTCTCAAGAGCCTGCTGATGGAAGGCAGGT
>CALETX010000109.1 GCA_937920455.1 uncultured bacterium | reverse complement strand
CTTCGGATGCTGTGGTTCTTTTTGACGGGAAAGATCTTTCCGGCTGGGTGGGCAAGGATGGCTCGGCCGCTCAATGGAAGGTTGAAAACGGATACATGGAAGTTGTGCCGGGCACGGGCAACATTTTCACCAGGGCGCAGTTTGGAGACTGCCAGCTTCATGTGGAGTGGGCGGCGCCGGAGATTGTGAAAGGCGAGGGCCAGGGGCGAGGCAACAGCGGCGTTTTTCTAATGGGTCGTTACGAGATTCAAGTTCTGGACTGCTATAAGAACATAACATATCCGGACGGCACGACAGCCGCCATTTACGGTCAGTATCCGCCGCTTGTGAACGCATGCAGAAAACCCGGCCAGTGGCAGACATACGACATCATATGGATTGCTCCGCGTTTTGACGGCGACAAACTGGTCAGCCCTGCCAGAGTCACGGTCCTTCACAATGGGATTGTTGTGCATCATGATCAGACGCTGATGGGACCGGTCAGACATCGTCAACTTTCCCAGTACGAACCGCACGGCCCGGTGGGTCCGCTTGCTTTGCAGGACCACGGCGACCTGGTGCGCTATCGGAACATCTGGTACCGACATCTGAAAGGATACGACGAGACATGATCGGAGCCAAACTCCTTTTCTTTGAAATCGGCGCACGTCCTTCTGCCTGATGTGAGCCGGGCCTTGAACGGCGCTGAAGATTTGTGTACTATGTGAGAAGAAGACGTCGGGGACGCGCTGGGCAGAGCTGGAGGCAGGCGTTTGCGGTTCTGAGGCGCGAGGGCAGTGTGTGGGTTCACTTCAACCTGCCGACCGGCACGCTTGCGTCTCAAAAACACCTTGCAACATAAGGAGAGGGCCATGACGAGCAAAGAGAGGTGCCTTGCGGCGATTCGAGGAGAGACGGTTGACCGTGCGCCGGTTTTTCCATTGCTAATGTTTTTTGCCCAAGACAGATATGGCATCAGTTACAGGGAGTTTGCCACCAGCGGGCACGCCCTTGCAGAGGCACAACTGAATATCCGCGACAAGTTCAATGTGGATGCCATAACAGCCTGCTCTGACGCGTTCAGGGTTACTGCTGATTTGGGCGCCGAAATGGTTTATCCCGAAGATAAACCGCCTTTTGCAGGGCGGCCGCTTGTGAGAAGCATGTCGGATCTTGCCAGGCTTGGCCGGCCGGACCCTCTTGCTCAGGGAAGCCGGATGGCGGACCGGCTTCTGGCGGTGAGGGAGATGTCTTCAGCTATCGGCGATGAGTGTCTGGTGCTCGGTTGGGTGGACATGCCATTTGCAGAAGCATGTTCGATCTGCGGCGTGACCGAATTCATGATGCTGTTGGTTGATGAGCCGGCTCTTGCACACAGAATTTTGGAATTCCTGACGGACATTGTGATAGATTTTGCGATAGCACAGATCCATGCAGGAGCGCACATGATTGGAGCCGGCGACGCTGCTGCTTCGCTCATTTCGCCGCAGCAGTACCGCGATTTTGCCTTGCCGTACGAGAGCAGAGTCAATGATGCCATCCATGCGGCTGGCGGTCTCGCAAAGTTGCATATATGCGGGAACACATCGCACCTCTTGACCGACATGGTCAAGTGCGGGGCGGACTTATTCAACGTGGATCACCTGGTAGATTTCGAGGCGGCTTGCACAGTTTATGGGAAAGCAGATGTATGTTTCAAGGGCAACTTGAACCCCGTCACGGATATGATGCAGGCGTCCCCTGAGGAATGCGTCGTAAAGTGTCGCCTGGCTCTCAGCCGTGCGAAAGGATTGCGTTACATGTTGAGTGCTGGCTGCGAGGTTCCGGCAGCAACCTCTGACGAAACATTTCACGCTTTCTGCAACGCGCCGCAGGAATCAGCCTGAAGCTTACTGGTTCGTTGGCGATCTCGATAATGTGAAAAGTTCCCATTCGGGCTTTCTTTGCGACCAATACGGCCAGTTGTAGGGGCTCTGCCACGATGCAAGCAGCGTCCATTGGAAATCAGGGCCAAACCGTTGTTTGTAGTGGGTGGAAGAACCTTTGCCGATTACTAACGCGACTGTTTTCCCCTTTTCCAGCCATGAGATGGCAAGCGCCTTCTGCATCTGAGAAATCTTTGCATAATCGTTGGTGAAATTCGCCGCCAGTCGCAGCGATCTGTCCAATTGGCGCATTGGTTCCGAGCCGCGTGGCGGAGTGGCAAGGCGCATGCCATAGCCGGGCTGGAAAATCTCGTTCCGGTAAACGGTGAAATCCTCCACGGTTTGGAGATAATCACTGATCGGCGGATCTGCGAATACGACTGAGTCTGGCGGCAGTTTGGACGAACATTCGCGCGCAGCCGTTTCGAGCTGATGTGCGTGGCGTCGTCCGGTCAGGTAGCCAAAAGCGTCTTTTCCCCCGATTGCAATGGTCAAGAAGAGCACCCAAACAGGCACCAAGCGCCGGAGCGGTTTCTCGCGAAGCGTAGCGTCAAGCGCATAAACGGCTGCAAGAACATATGCCGGAACGGCTGAGCACTGGAAGCGGACATAAATGGGGCCGGAATGGGCGGGCGCCCAATAATATGCCCCGTAAACAAGCATCATGGGCAGCGCCCAGGACAGTAGCATGAGAGATTCCCACCGTCGCCGTATTGCCATGATGAACCAGCCGATGAGGGAAAGCGGGAAAAGGATCGGCAACGCAACATCATTGAGATCACGCATGAGTTGCGGCATGTTGTTGAGCAGCCATTCGCGGGAGAAAGCCATTTGTTCTCCGGAATAGTAATAGCCGGTCCGGAACGGCGAGCCAAACGCTGTAGTATGATGGATCATCAGGGGGACGAGGCAGACTGCAGCACCGGTTGCCAAGGCGACCGTTTCGATGACCAACCCGGTCCAATCCGACAGACGCGAACGGTTTCGGATGTTTCTGAATATCATGACACCCAGCGCGACAGGAACGGTGAGCGCGATGAGGGCGTCGGTATAACGCACGCATGGCGAGAAACCGATCGCCAGACCCGCTGCTAAAGCTCTCCACACGCCGCCTTTCTCAGTCCAGCTCAAGAGGAAGAGCGCTGCAATGGCGGCCACTGCGTAGCTGGTGGCATGGCTGAGGATGTAACCATTATAAAGGGTCAACATGGGATTTACAGCCAGAAAGGCCGCTCCGGCGACTGCAATCCATGGAGAAGAAACGACTGATCGCATCAGGAGAAAAGATGCAAAAAGTCCCACCGCGCCGGCGATGGGGCTGACCCAGAACGCTCCGCGATCTCCGCCCACGAGCCAGGCTAGTCCTATGAGAATCGGATAGCCGGGAGGATACTTTGCATAGATGACGTTCGGCGCGGGTTCAACCCACATATGCTCATGGAATCTGTATATGTCGGTTCCGTCGAACCTGAGGGTGCCGCGCCGTATCAACTGCTTGCCGCTCATGATGTAGGCATTTGGGTCGCACTCGTAGTAGCCCTGAGTGAGGACTGCAATTTGAGCCAGGAAGACCGCCAGAGCGATCAGCGCGGCGATAATAAGTGGCGCGTGCTTGCCGAGCAGGAATAAGACATGGCCCACTACGTGTCGCTTCGCGATGGGAGCAACATTAACCGTGCTTGCATGGTGTGATTCAGGTTCGAGCGTCAAGGCAGGAATGTCTTTCTTTTGAGCTTGTCTGGCAGATATTCTTCCAGAACGTAGTTCAAGCCGTGCTTGGCGAACGCCTGCTGCTCGACGCGCACCCCCATTTTTAGCATCTGTTTGAGAGCATCTTGCCACTCTCTGTGGTGAAGTATGAATGGGTCATTCTTCAAGGCATCCTGAGCGCGTTTGATATCAACTTCTTCCAAAGGATGTGTTGCGTCTTCCAGGCCGTAGTCCAGGATATCCTGGGGCGTTACGCCGAGGTAACGCGCCTGAGGGACGCAGAAGTATCGGTTTATATGAGCTGCCTGGCCTGAGCCCACTTTCAGCGTTCTGTAAATGTTACAGTAGCCATAGGGGTCGCCGTCAGTGAAGACAAGAACCGGCAGTCCCTGGTCATCGGCCAGTCTGCGTACGAATCTACGGCACGCGCGGGTTGGAACACCGCTCATGGAAATGAGTATGCAGTTGGCTTTTTCGTAATAGAGATGGTGGACGAGGCGCTGGAAGAGCGAAGCGGTCTCGATTACAAGGATGAATTTTGCGCGGGTCTCGAAAGCAAGATGTTCGACCCTCGACGGGATGCTCCATGCGCCGCTGCCGAGCTTCGAGCAATCCACTCGGATTGTCTGGCGTGTCGCAGGATTCCTGTCAATCACGATGAGGGGGCCTGCCACTTCTCCGCCTCTTTCTTCGGGGATGTAGCCGAGTTGCTCGCGGTTCACGCCGAGCATGGCTTCCATGTCGTCGAGGAGGGTGTCGCTCTCGGCCTGCTCGTTGAATCTGCATTCGCCCCAGCTCTTGCTGTTGTAATAGATCTCGCGCTTGCCGGCGATGTCGTTCTTGTCCAGCAGATCGTTTTTTGTCGTTGCCATGAGCCGGACCGACTGAGCGAAGGGTTTGACAGTGTTGTATGTCAGAGTGCGGGTGGACATTTTTCCGCGGATTTCGAAGTGACCGCGTTTGATGTCGTACTTGACGTTGGCTAGCGAGCGGACAGGAAACCGCATGCTTGGCTTCTTTTTTTGCAGAATATCCCGGTATGTTTCCTCGGCAATCTCTACGATGCGTCTGGCAGCTTCACTCCTGGACACATCGAGGATTGTGCTTTCCGTTTTTGTGGCTCGGACCGATGATGACGCTTGGCCGGTGGGTGTTTTCTTTGCTGGCATGCTCATGCCTCCAGATGTGTGCGTTCAAGCATCTTGTTAAGGTTATTTATCAAGGTTTTCTCTTGTTTGTCGTTGAAACCGAGTATCATCTTGAGCCCGAGGGCCAGATGGGGAATGTACATGGCCATGTAATTGCGCTTGCGTTCGTACTCCATCTGCCGCATGCGCTTGTGAAGGAAAACAGAGAGGCGTCTGCCGCATTCCTGGAATGCGAAGGTGATCTCGCGTATTATTTCTGGATAGTGGGCGATGGCTTCCTTGCTTTCGCTGGTGAAAGGCACCCACACGCTTGCAATATGTGCCATCAGCACCATTGGGCCTAGCGGAAGCGAACCTTTGGGTTGAGGCAGGCCGTAGCGCTTCCAGTCAACGCCTGTGGCGGCCTTGGTTATGGCGCAAGCGCCGCTCATGTGAAGCAAAGGGACACGGTTAGCGAACCGCATAAGGCGGATTGGCTCTTCGGCGCCGAGCTCCTGCGCAGGATCCGGCTTGGAAAAAGCCAGTCCTGCTTCTACCAAAAAAGGATTGCCTCTGTACACCGTTGGTGGACGCGACACAGCGGTGTAGAAATCGGCTTCGATTTCCTTTCTAAGCCCCGCAACAATCTGTTCTTCGCCGATAGGGGAAAGGCAGTCGAGGGGTGGGCGAAGGAGCTTTGTGGCGTTGATTGCGCGAAAAAGTGCTTCGCTTTCATGATGCGCGATGCGGGCAGGGCTCGCTTTTGGGGAGAGACCGGCCTTCTCGCATATTTCCAAGGCTGTCCGGGAGCTTACGCGTGAAAAGTCCTCCGCAAGCGCTGAGCGGAGTGTTCGCGCTTTTGTGTCCTTCAGCATCTGGATAAGAAGGCCCAATTCAACGCCGTGTGGATGAGGTTTTATCTCGGTGGGCTGGGGAGGCAGATATTGATTGGCTCTTTCGAATGTGGTCCATGGCGTTTCGTTGAGGTATTCGCACGGCATGGAATTCCTCTCGCCGTCTGGCAGAGCTTTTTGGCCGTTGCCGGCATTCTCGTCATGTGGTGGTATTCGGCCCCTGGTGTCGGCGTTATCGCCCTGAGTCTTCTTTAGACAAATCCGATAGTGAAGCTGCAGATGAGGGTTTACTACGGCGCACTGCTTTAGATACTCGTCAACCGACAGCCTTCCTCGCACGTATGCCGCTTCCATCTCTATGGCCACTGATGTTCCATGGTTTGAAACGACCGCTTTCCCCCCGGATTGTGAAGCAGGGAACTCTGGCTTCCAGTCAACCTCTTCATCCTTCAGGATCGTGGGCGCATTCTTCTTTGTGTCTATCTGAACTTCCATGTGATGGGCTTTTTTCCCACTGGCGGTTTTTGAGAGGATTCTTGTTGCCGATCCGGTTGTAAGTTGGCCGTACATGCCAGCCGCGCTAATTCCGATGCCCTGTTGCCCCCTGGACATCCGCAGACGGTGAAATTTTGATCCGTAAAGCAGCTTTGCAAATATCTTCGGAATCTGGGCGCGTACGATACCCGGCCCATTATCGGTCACCTCCACACGGAAACGCGTGTCGGTGATCTGGGTGATTTCGACCTTCACTTCTGGAACGATTCCGGCTTCCTCGCATGCGTCCAAGGCATTATCCACGGCTTCTTTCACAGTCGTCAGTAAAGCCTTACGGGGATTGTCAAAGCCGAGCAAATGTCTATTCTTAAGAAAAAATTCCGAGACGGCGATTTCACGCTGTTTCAGAGCTAGAGTCTCGGCTGTTTCTCCTGTTGGCTGCTTTCTCATGCGCGAAATCATCATCAAAAAAGGGCGTCTGCTTCAAGCCAGTAATGCTACGTTTCTCAGGAACGAGAGAATGAGACTGATCGTTCTCTTTTTTTCGAGGATGAATGCCAGTGTCAGGTCATGGGAGAGAATATGCGAGCTGACTCTTTGCATTGGTTTTGTAATTCAAATGTAATAAGTGGGTCAAATGCAACAAAGTGTTGCCG
>CALETX010000108.1 GCA_937920455.1 uncultured bacterium | reverse complement strand
ATTGTCTCTCTCTATCGAGAGAGCAGGCGTCTCATCACTCTGTGTCCATCCTCTGTCGTTTTCTGCAAACCATGCCATGCCACGCTCGTGACCTGTCAGGCAGACATAGGGAATGAAAGAGCCAACCATCTCACGCACCTTTGCTATCCGATCCCTGTCGTTGGTCCGGAAAACGATACCAGCATGCTCTGGCAAAAAGCCCATGTACGTGACTCTCTGATCCCTGAAATCGCGTCCCCCGCTCCACCAATGGATGTAGCGCGCATTTTCAGAATCAAAAGGAATTGTGACCGTTAGCTCATCAACCTGCACGCTCTTTCCGCCAAACGCTGAAAGCGTGACCGTCATCCACATCATCCCATCAAACTCCACATATGAGCTCACGCCAATGCCCAGATCGGCTGATTTCACTTGCGCGCCCCTCACATCCGCCCTCACTTCGCCAACGCATGTTATCTGCGGCATCCCTTGCGCTGACGTTGCGTCAAGTTTCTTTCCACCAGAAGAGGCAGTGAGGAACACCGGCCCTCGCAAGATATCCTTCCCGGCCGAAATTATCCGCTCCGGCAGCCCCGCTGGCCCAAAGACTATTTCCCTGCCCCATACACGAACAGTGTTGCCAACCGCCTCCACAGGACTCCACTCAGGCATGACCTTGTCAGAAATCCCCCCCTTGAATCCGTACCAAACCGGCTTCTTGCGTTCGAACGTGTGTTCGGCAACGCCCAAGACGTTTCCGTGGCGTCCCTTCGCTTCTGCCTTTATCGCATACCTTCCAAAGTCCAACGGCTCAGTATTGATCTCGACACCTGCAAACGAATACTCACCAAACTCGACGCTCCTCGTCGCCAGAGGAGTTGTTTTTCCCTCTCTCATCAAAGAAACAACGGCCGATGCGACATCCTTGTAGTTCATCACAAGGGGTGTGAGACGTGTCTCCACCTTTCCGATCAACCCATTCCAGCTCACGTCTATTTCAATGGCCGGAAGCTTTTTCATCCCTTGACGGCCTGATCCCAATGCAAACAGATTTGCTATCTCCATTCTGCTTAGCTTGCGCGAAAATATTCGAAAATCATCCACTGCGGTCCTTGGGCAGGCTATTTTCAACTGTTCCCAATACCGACGCGCGCCAAACCGAACCGCCACAGGTTTTGCCTCCAACCACCATTCGGGCTTCTGTCCTTTGCGGGGGTCATGGTCTGGATGTATCGGAAGCCATAACGACCATGCGCCGTCAGAATGCCGCTTTTCACCGTCAATGTAGTACTCAAAGTTGTGGCCAAACCAGGATATTGCCAAATGGCTCCACCTCCCCGGAGTGAAAACAGGCGGATTGTACGAGGTCAGAGGCAAATGTACGGCCAGGTTGAACTCAAGCAAAGGCCCCGAAATGCTGAATCGGCGATCATAAGACCCCGGAGCGTATTCGCCATATATTTGAAAAAGGCCAAACACCATCGGGTCTGTCCTGTCGTATGGATTGTCACGGCTAAGGTTGTCCCAGTCCAGTGGCTTCATCCAGAACGCAATCGTTCCCTCCTCAGTGCGAATTATCCCCGGCGCCTCATACACAGGCGAAAGAGACTTTTCCCCAAGCATCAGCGCCTCACCTTCAATGCCAGCAGGGAATAGAAGCCTGGCCTTTGCCGGATCTATATCCGCTTCCTGTGCAGTGATAACAAACTCCTTGAACCGGATCTTCTCCGGAGCGAGTTCGGGCTTCAACGACCTGTTGAAGCCTGCGCGAAAAACAAGGTCAGATTCAGCACGAAAATACGGCTGGCCGATAGCGGCTTCGATCTCTCTGCTTGCGTCGAACGACTCAAAGTTTACGTCGTAGTACGACCTCTCCTTATTAGACAGACGAACCTCGTCGATACTTCCTCGAAACCCTGCTCGTCCCTCAATGTCATTCCCGACCACAAAGGCGTTCAATGCCTGGACGGGGCCGATAGGCTCGACAAACTTCCGGCGCCAAATACATCTGCCATCTGTCCACAACGAAACATGAACCTTATCAGGCCAGGCAAGACGCCATGCCAACGCCACGTGAGACCAGACGCCTGTTGCGCATGTAAACCGAGCATCTTCAATCTCGTTGCCATCCCACACAAGCAAAACGGTCCCATTTGACATGATGCGCACTGAAACAGGATGTTGTTTCGGCTTGTGTTGACAGTATGCGCCAATCAAAGTTGCTTCCCTCTCCGGCATACCCTCCGGAAGGAACCACAACTCGATTGTTCTGGCATTGGCTTCACCGCTGTCAGTGATAAAAAGCCAAGAGTCCCCTCCTCGCAAAAAAACGCCACCGCCAAACCGCCCTTTCTCTGTGGCCTCCCATCCCCCCTTCATAGCCGCCGCTGACCCCATTGGGTTCCCGTTGCGGAGTATTGTCTCCCCGGCGATCTGCGCCGGACCCGCGATCACATCAGTATCCAAACTGAAATCGAAGGCCGCACCATCATCGGCCGGCTTAATATCCTTGTCGAAATGATACAATGCCACAGTTCCCTCATCGTACCTGTACGGCTCCTGACACAGCGATCCGTTCAAGGCCGAAGGATAAACCTCGGCAAAAAGACCCGCGACTCCGGTCAAAAGCACAATCACGCAAGAGACTCGGCAAAAGGGGCGATTGGCAGTGCTCATCTTGCCTCCTGAGCCATCAGGCTGGGTTGAGAATCAATAATCTGTCACTCCGCTTCAACCGCCACAAAACGCGGCTCATGCCATCCGATAAGCATCGGATCTGTTATCCTGTATTTGCCGTTCTCGAACACTGTTGGAATATCTTTTCCTGTCTCCAGATCGTAAATCCTGTTTGCCATGAGCTTCGTTCCGGTCTTTATGAGCTTGGTGACATCAACGGTAGTTTCGGCAAGATACTGGTCCTCTTTGTCAGCATTTAGGAACACAATGACTGCCGTTTTCCTCCGAGAATTGCTGTAGAATGAGGCCTTGACGTTCCTGCCGGCGGCCTGGACCGCATCGCTCGACCCCCAGTATCCAGTAAACAGACACTGCCGGGAATCAGCCGGATTCAGAACAAACCCAAGCTTGCTCTTCAATGAGAGCCATGTATCAGGACTGTTCCACTCGATCGGCATCCACACGTCATGCGCCAGCGTAATAGCCCACAAGCTTCTTTGAACCTTGCGATCCATTTCTGGGTTGCTCCCCTTAAACCCGCTATACCATGGTTTGCTGATGAGGGTGGTGCTTTTGGTCCGAGTCATGGCCCGGTATTCGTCAAGCGTCCACTGCTGAAGCGCTGTCATGTCTTCAGCGTCCGCATACCAGTCGTTCTCCACCATCCAGAAGATCTGATTGAACGACATGTCCACGTGCATGTTCATGATCCAACACGGCGGCCTGTTCAGCTCCCACCCCAAATGATTCAACCTCTTGCAAAGCTGCCGTCTGGCATAGAGATTCCATTTCTCATCCATCCTACCGATCTCCGGATCGTATTCCCGAATAAGACCAATCGAGGAGTTGTCCCACCATGTCCCGTTGAGACCGCATTTCTCAATAAGCGGTTTGTGATACCAAACGAAAAAGTCCGTATGGCTCTGTGTCCAGTTGTTGCCACAGGGCGAAAGTTCTTCCGGCGTATCCCAGCGAACCGTCCCCTGATAGTTCCACTTTACAGTAAACATCGTGTCTGGCACGGGCTTCCAGTTGCTCCACCTCAACCATTCTCCCCCAAAAGTCTTGTACTCAGGCGCTCCAAGACCACTCATCCACGTTGATCCATAAAGAACAAGCCGTGTCGCAGTCGTGAACCAGTCGTATCGCCACCAGTTATATTGCTTACGGCTTTCCTCATTCTGATACCTCGGCCCATATATCAGAAACTTCCGCAACTCAACATAATCCTCTTCACTGTGCAGCGCATAGGAATCCACCGAGTCGCCATAGTACCGGTATCCAGAAGTGTCATGTGCTATAAAACTTTCATCCAAGCGCAGCCTGTAACGCAAATCATTGGGTTTCACCGGCGCAGCCTGCAAAGCGAACCTCAACTTGCGTGAACCGTTCAGTTCAGCAGGCCCCGCAATCAGGCGAACAGTCTGCCGGACCACGCCGCTCGCCAGTCTCTCGACACGCATCATCGGCTGATCATCACTCAACTCCCACCCAACTCTGCTCCACGCAAAGAACCATAACCCCCTGTCCCCATTACCAACGTAGGTTATCGGGACGAACGAGTTCCAATCTCCGTATTTCAGAAGCGACGTGCTTTCAAAATGCACACCAGGGGAGGAAGAAACACCTCCAAACTTGTTACCATA
>CALETX010000107.1 GCA_937920455.1 uncultured bacterium | reverse complement strand
AGGCTGGCGGCTGATCAAAAAAAAGACCACCGTCTGACCAGTCGGCGACTCCTTCATCATCGTGTTCAGCCTCGCCAGAGCCTCAATCGTCAGGTCGAATCCCTTGTTCCGATATTCGTACCTCCCGGACGAGAAGAAAATAAGGGTCTGATCCAGGTCGAATGTGTAGCTTGGAAAGAAATGCCCCATCACGAACTCCATTATCTTTGCCTTGCATATTCGGTGCAGGTTCTGAAACTCGTGAAGCGCCACAAACCGCTCAATGTTCAAACCGTTGGGCAGAATGATATCGGGGCGCCGCCCCAACAAATGCTCGCACTCAAGTGCGGTCACATCACTGACCGTGGTGAACACGTGCGCGCCGTGAGCCGCAGCGCGCTCCAGCTTGACTTGCGCCTCGATATTGAAGCGCTTCGCGTCTTCCTCCCATTTGACAAACGGCAGGTGATCGTAAAGCCAAGGATCATCCATGGAGATGTAGCGCCCAAGCAGTGTGGCGTGCGTTGTGAACACGGTGGACACAGCCAGACCGGCCCGGCGAATTTCCGGTATTGCCGTGCCGCCCATCCATTCATGAAAATGTCCTATGACAGGACGCTCACCACCCGTCACTTTGAGCAGAGACCTGAAAAATTGTTCAACCAGCCATCCGAACGCGAGGACATGGTTCAGGAGATCATCGGCATTCTCGAAACCTATGTGATGGTGCTCCCAATTGAGATACTTTATCTCGCCGAGCCTATTCAAAACGCTGTGCGGGCTCAGCAGCACCACCCTCGGTCTTCCGGTCACGAGCCAGGTGCCGTACCGAGCGTCAAGACCGAAACCTTGCATCTCCCGCACGGCCTGCCCAAAGGGGCCTGTCAGCGGCTGCTCTTCAAACTCGGCCGGCGAAACGCTCGCGTCGTATGGACCCACCAGACAATAGCGCCTTCCCCAATTCTTCGTCATCCACGGCGCCTTGGACCTTATCACCGTGTAAATGCCGCCTACCTGCCTGCAGACCTCCCACGAAACTTCGCATAACAACGGCTCGCCGCCTGGCTTCATCTTGATGATCGCCTCGGCCTCTCCGCCAGCCTTAGCGCCGGACATGTCGCTTTCCTCCCTTTTGCTCGTAGTCTGACACGGTTCCGCGCTTCTGTCGAGAGCGGATACCGCCTGACGCCTCTTCTCCCTGCCTCTCTCTCATGCGTCGCCCCGAAATTTCCTTTGCATCAAGGCCGAAGTTCTTCCTAATCTCCAGGATCTGATCTCTCAATGCGGCTGCTCTCTCGAACTCCAGGGCGTCCGCAGCCTCCATCATCTCGCGCTCAAGCTCCCCGATCGCCTTGAAAACGTCGAAATCGTCTCCCGTTTCCTTGACTACGATGCGCTTCACAAAATCCTCCGTCTCATCTCGACGAGCAAGTCCCTCCTGAATGGCTTTTGTAATGGTCCTGGGAGTTATCCCATGCTCGCGGTTGTACGACTCCTGAAGCTTCCTGCGCTCTTCGGTGACCTGAATCATCCGCCGCATTGCCTCAGTGACAGCGGTCGCGTAGAGAATAACTTTTCCGTTGACATTCCGTGCGGTCCGGCCGGCAATCTGGAGGAGTGACGTCTCCGATCTGAGAAAACCCTCTTTGTCGGCGTCCAGAATTGCCACCAGCGAGACCTCCGGAAGATCCAGTCCTTCTCGCAACAGGTTGATTCCCACAAGACAATCGTAGTCCCTAAGCCTGAGCCTCCGCAGAATCTCGACCCGCTCCAGCGCCTCAATTTCAGAATGCAGATATTCAACTCTCAGCCCCATTTCACGCAGATAGTCTGAGAGATCTTCAGAAGATCGTTTCGTGAGGGTGGTCACCAGAACCCGTTCGCCTCGCTCCGCCCTGGCCCTTATCTCTTCCGCAAGATCGTCAATCGGATGCGAAGTGGTTCTCACTTCAACCGGCGGATCCAGGAGACCGGTGGGCCGGAGCCACTGCCTTGCCCACCGTTGCGAAACTTCCTTTTCAAATGGACCCGGCGTGGCTGACGCGAAAATCACCTGTCCGACCGACTCAAGGAACTCCTCAAACTTCAAGGGCCGATTGTCGAGCGCCGACGGCAGGCGAAATCCGTGATCAACCAGCGTCTGCTTTCGGGAACGGTCGCCATTGTACATTGCCCTGAGCTGCGGAATGGACGCATGCGACTCATCCACTATGGTCAGGAACTCGCCAGGAAAGTAGCTTAACAAGGTGGCGGGAGGCTCGCCCTCCGCCCTTCCGCTCAAATGCCGCGAGTAGTTCTCTATCCCGGCGCAGTAGCCCACCTCTCGAAGCATCTCGATATCATAAAGCGTCCTCTGCCTCAGCCGCTGCGCCTCAAGATCCTTGCCCTGGGACAAAAACCACGCCACCCGTTCATCCAATTCGGCTTGTATAAGCTCAATCGCGGCGGAAATGGAGTCCTTGGGCAGGACAAAATGCTTGGCTGGCGAAATGACAGTCTGTTCCATCTCTCCGCCTACATGCCCCGTAACGGGGTCAAAATCCATTATACGCTCAACAACGTCGCCGAAAAAGACCACCCTCACTCCCCGCCTTGAATACGATGGGAAAATGTCAATCGTATCGCCGCGCACTCTGAAGCAGCCAGGAGCCGGTTCGTAGTCGTTCCTCGAATACTGGATAGCAACAAGCTGGTTAAGAACAGAATCCCGATCGGCAGTCTGCTCCCGTTCAAGTTTTACAAGCATTCTGCCGTAGTCTTCCGGCGATCCCAAACCGTAGATGCATGAAACTGACGCCACAATCACAACGTCATCCCTGTTTAGGAGAGAATTTGTGGCTGACAGGCGCAGCCGCTCGATCTCCTCATTTATCGAGGCATCCTTCTCGATATACGTGTCTGTCTGAGGGATGTACGCCTCCGGCTGATAGTAGTCGTAATAGCTAACAAAGTACTCAACGGCATTTTCTGGAAAAAAATCTTTCAGTTCACGGAACAGCTGGGCAGCCAGGGTTTTGTTGTGGGAAATGACCAGGGCGGGCTTACCGAAACGCGCAATCACATTCGCGAGGGTGAATGTCTTCCCGGATCCCGTGACACCCTCCAGAGTCTGGAACCGCAGTCCTTCCGCAAGCCCGGCGACAAGGGTCTCAATTGCCTCAGGCTGATCCCCCGTGGGCTTGAACGGAGCGACAAGTCTGAACGGTGAAGGCGCACTCATCTGGCAAGAGCAAGCATTCTGTCTAACGCGAGGCGCGCCTCCGACGCAACCGTCGGTTCAACAGTAACCTTCAACGACTCAGGCCATTTCTCGAGAAGAGCCAACAAAGCCTCAGGTGTCGTCTTGGCCATGTTAGCGCATACCGATCCGGCCAATGACTTGACTGTCTTGCGGCCACGCCATTTGTCGGCAAGCCTCTCAACAAGATGCTGCTCGGTGCCGACCACTATGAAAGCACCCTCTGGAGCCTCGTCCACATACTTCACTATCTGAGAAGTTGAGCCGTGCGCGTCGCACAGTCGCGTCACTTCAGCCGGTGTCTCTGGATGCACTATGATCTTCGCATCGGGAAACGCGCGCCGCACAGCATTGACAAGATCTGCCGTAAATGCCATGTGGACCACACAGAACCCCTTCCACACAATAACTTTCGCGGTCCTTATCGCAGAGCGCGTGAGCCCCCCGCCTTCTAACCTCGGATCGTATGCAGCCGTATCCGACAGCGACAGACCCATGTCAAGCGACGTATTGATCCCCAGATGCTCATCAGGAAGGAAAAAAACGCGCCTGCCCTGATCAAAAACCCACTTGAAAACGTCCCTGGCATTGCTGGATGTGCACGTGCTGCCTCCCATCCTGCCACAAAATGCCTTTACCGTCGCGGTGCTGTTCACATAAACAACAGGCAGAAAGCCCCCCTCGGCGCACCCGAGATCAAACCACGCCCGCTCCACCTGATCCGCGTCAGCCATCGCTGCCATCGGACATCCAGCCGCAGCATCTGGCATGTACACGCTTCGATCCGCCCCAGCCACAATGCATGCGGACTCAGCCATGAACCGCACCCCGCAAAGTACGATCCGCCTCGCAGACGACGCCGCAGCCGCCTTTGCCAGCTCCAGCGAATCACCCACGCGATCCACGTGCTTGAGCACCGAATCACGCTGGTAATAATGCCCTAATATCATCAAATCGGAACCGTATTGGCGTCGCAAAAGCTCGATCCGTTCGCCAATTTCATTTGCAGTCATGCCAATACTCCCCCACAATCAGAAATACTGTTCGCGTCAGACAACTTGCGGATTGACGGTTCGCTTGTAAATGCCCACAGACTTATTTACGCGTTGTTGAGAAGATTTTCCGTCTTTTCTCCCACGCTCTTGAGCATAGCCTCACAGTCGGAGCACGCTCCACGCTCCATCTCAACAGGGAAATGCGTCAGAAAATATTCCTCGACATGCATCCACGTTCCCTCATCGGTCTTCACCCTGTGACAATACAGGCACGTCATTAGCAACTTGCGGACAAGCGATCTCTGCTTCTCATAAGTATGACCGACGGCTATCACCCCTGCAGTAATGATCGCGGCGGACATTAGAAACGCTCGGTATGGACTGAAAGGCTCGGGCTCCGTGTCGAATACCTTGGCCGTTAGGTCGAAAAATTCATTCACCCACACAAAGCACAAGAGCAAAATGAATGTCATGAACTGCCAGATTGCTATTGATGAGAAGGCATCCGCCCTTGGTCGCATTTTCGACTTGCCTGATCGTCTCGACATGGCTCACCTCTCTTGAAGACAAAGAGCAGCAACCACCGCCCTCTTACCAGACATCATTGCATTCTGTCACATTAAGATACGACGTGGCGCCACGGGCCGCAAACACAAAATGATTCTCACTGCCAGACACCAAGCTCAAAGCCAAACACGTCCCCTTTAGATCCTGATCGCAACTTCTCTGCCCTTCTCGGAACTCTCGTAAATTCCGTCAAGTATGCTCTGTACGATCAGGCCATCTTCTCCGGGCGAAGGATTTTCAGCACCTCTGATCGCCTCTATCCATGCCTCCATTTTGCGCCCGAAAGCGTCCACGTTGCCCAGAAAAGACGGCTGCATATTCACCATCTTGCCATCGAGATCGGTAAAAAACTTGAGACCCTCATCCCCCACGTAGACGCCGCCTTCAGTCCCCATGATCGTAACTGCAAAAACGTCCTTTTCTATGTGTGCGGCAAAACTCGCCTCAACGGTCAGGCTTGACCCATCCTTGAATCGCACGAATCCTGCCGCAAGGTCTTCAACCGTATATGTCTTGTAATCCCAGTCGCCCCACGGCGCGGTGGCTGCAGGCTTCTTGTTGCCGAGATATGTGTAGCAGGAACCGGACGCGGCAACCGGCCTCGGCATGCCCATTATGTACAGTGCCATGTCAAGAATGTGAACTCCGATGTCAATCATCGGCCCGCCGCCCTGCAGCTTCTTCTGACCGAACACACCCCACGACGGTATCCCCCGCCGTCGGAGCGCATGCGCTCTGGCGTAGAGAAATCGGCCAAGCCGACCCTCCAAAGCAAGTTTGCGCGCGTATTGAACATCGGCCCGATAACGCTGCTGAAAGCCGATAGAGAACACCTTGCCTGATTTCTTGGCCGCATCACACATCCGACGGCCCTCTTTGACATTCATCGCAAGCGGTTTTTCCACCATAACGTGTTTCCCGGCATCCAGCGCAGCCAGTGTCGGCTCATAGTGCAGCCAGTTGGGCGTGCAGATGCTGACCGCGTCAATATCAGTTTCTTCGAGCATCTTGTGGTAGTCGGAAAAAATTTTCACATCCTG
>CALETX010000106.1 GCA_937920455.1 uncultured bacterium | reverse complement strand
CAGGCACGTGGACCCACTTTACCCCTTCAACAGCAAGACGGAGGTTAAGATCGAACTCCTGAGAACATGGAAGACCCACTCTGAACCCTTCGACAGCCATAAGAAGTTGTCGAGGATACAGAGGAGCGCCAACCGATATCTGATGGCTCAGCACAAACGCGATCGAGTCATGCGGCGCCGTTGCTGGTCTTACAATTTGCTCTGGACCGCCATTTTCAGGAATGACAGTGTAATCACAGAAAGTCACAGCACTTCCAGGCAGACCACGGTGGGATCTGATGAAGTCGATGTGTTTCTCAATCTTTGTCGGATAGAGCTCGTCGTCAGCATCCAGGAACTGAATGTATTCTCCTCTAGCTAGTTCAATACCCTTGTTTCTTGCCGCCGCCCCTCCGGAGTGTGGCTGAGTATATAGTGTGACCCTATCGCCGAACGCCTTCACCTCCTCTACACTCGAATCTGTTGACCCATCGTCAATAACATATACCTCTGTATTGGGATAGGTTTGAGCCAGAGCGCTTCTGACAGCGTCCTGTATGAAACCAGCGCAGTTAAAGCATGGTATGACTATCGTAACTCGAGGCTCGAAACCCACCGATGCCTGCCACCCCTAAATCATGCCCACATCCTGCCAAACGAGGAGTTCCTTCTCAAAAGCATCCTGAATGCGTCCACGCGCCAGCAGCCAAATCCAGCCAGCAACATGAAATACTAGATGCCTCGCAATGTGAACCTTATCTCGAAAGCGAAACTTTATGCCTTTTATCTCCATCATGCGTTTACGTGTCTTTCCAAAACCTCTCCACCTGGCCCTCAAATGAGAACGACTGAGCTTCTCAGCTGAAATGAAATGCTGAACTCTGCATCTTGGCTCATAGACAATCTTCTTGCCTGCGCGCACAAGACGTTCGCCAAATTCCCACTCTCCTCCTGCAAGCAGCCCCGACCCCATTCTGTCCAGCCTCTCATCAAATCCGCCTGTCTCAATAGCCACCGATTTCTTCACCGCAAAATTACAGCCGCGTATCTGACTCGCATCAGATCCTGCAAGAACCTTGGCATGTGCTCCCCGCAAAGAATAAGACGAAGTAACAGACGCAAGCACACGCTGGGTAATATAATTTGGAGGCGTAATCTCAAAGTCAGGTTCCACAGGCCCAACAACGCAGTCGGGTTTAAAAATGCTGAAAGCTGCTTCAATCCAGCCCTCAATCCATTCACCTCCAGTGACAAGATCATCGTCTCCAAAGCAAATTATCTCAGACTTTGCCTCCTTGATGCCTCTATTGCGCGCATAATTCAAGCCAACGTGAGGCTCAATGACCATCCGCACAGGAAAGGAAGTGTTTTTGGCAAACGCAGCGACGACGCTCGCGGTCGAATCCGAACTCCCATTGTCTACCACCACCAGCTCTATGCTGATTTCCGGAGGCATGCGTTGGCTGGATAGGCTTTGCAATGCTTTCTTGAGCAACGCACTACGATTCCTGGTAGGTATGATGATACTAATGTCAGGCACCTTGAACCTTCAAGTCTCGTGAAGGCAGAATCTGAACAGATGCCCTCACGCCCACATTACCATGCCAACGGGTAGAAACCGGAGTAGTGCCGTAAACGGGCGTTTGCGACACTCTGAACGGAAACTCCACCGGGACTATCTCGTTTATGCCCAGATCATAGCTACGCACTTTAACACCGAGCTGATAGTCTCCACTGAGAAGAGGCATCTCGTCTATTCTGAAGACAAATCTGAAACTCTCCGAAGCTTGAACGACGGTTTGACCGGCCAGATCTCCTGACCCCAATCCAAAAATGTTGGTCCCATCAGCATTGCGAAAAAAAAGATGAACGTGCGGATCACTGCATTTTTTTGCAAACGCAACATCTGCCGTTATCACTGCCGGAGCAAACGTTTTCAAAATGCCGCCTTCACCTTCTATAACCACCGAACGGATTTTGTAGTTTCCTCCTTCATAAGAAAATGCCCTATTGCCATCGGCTCCTTGAACAAGCTGCCTATAAAAATCGCATACCTGCTCTGGATCGCCAATCCTGACAATTGCACCTCTGTCAATAAGCAACGCTCTCCTGCATAAATGTTGAATGGCTTCAAGATTATGACTGACCAGCAACACAGTTCGGCCTTTGGTGGTCACCTCGTCCATTTTGTTCAGACACTTTTTTTGAAATGCCACATCTCCCACGGCAAGGACCTCGTCTACCAACAAGATTTCAGGATCCAGATGCGCAGCCACTGCAAAGGCAAGGCGCATCTGCATGCCGCTCGAATAGCGTTTTATTGGCGTGTCCAAAAATTTGTCAACCTCCGCAAACGCTACTATCTGATCAAATTTCCTGGTTATCTCAGGCCTGGTCATGCCTAGAATCGCGCCGTTCAGAAAAATATTCTCTCTGCCTGTCAGCTCCGGATGGAAACCCGTTCCGACCTCCAACAGACTCCCTACCCGCCCCCTTATCTCGACCTCGCCCTCGGTCGGATACGTGATCTGCGCAAGGATCTTGAGCAGAGTGCTTTTTCCGGCGCCATTCCGGCCTATGATCCCCAACACTTCCCCTTCATGCACATCAAAAGAAACATCCCGAAGTGCCCATATCTCATCATCTGCGGTCCCACTGGCCATCCCCTGATGCGAGAGCCACTCGCCAATTACATCACGCAATGTTCTGTAACGTTCCCGGCGAAGCCCAATCCGGTATTTCTTGCCAAGTCTACGAACCTTGATGACAGGTTCTTTCATAGCAGCGTGTGTATATTATAGCAGATTTGATCAGCCGCATTGCCGATGCTTTCTCTCATGCTTGCTATGCCATCATATAACATCAGCGAAATATCGTTCCATTCTCCGGAACAAGAAGAGTCCCCACGCCAGCAAAACAATTCCAAGCACCAGCGTTAGAGCCGCATAAGTCCAATGAAAACTGGTGCCAAGCAGGGCAGCTCGGTAAGCACTAACCACGCCGCTCATAGGGTTCAGCATGAATACCCAACGATACCTTGCCGGCACAACCGATACCGAGTACACTACTGGCGTCGCAAAAAACCACGCTTGCACAGCAAACGGCACCACGTATTTTACGTCCCTGAACATTACCGTAAGCGCGCTCAGAAGAATCCCTGCACCCAATGCAGGCATCAAAGTAAGCACAATAAGAAGTGGTACCGCCAGAATACCAAAACCCGGAAATATTCCATAATACACCATCAGCCCAACCAGAATCCCGATTGCGATGAGAAAATCAACACAGCAACTGACCGACGCAGCTATGGGAATTATCAAACGAGGAAAATAAACCTTTGTGATCAGAGAAGTACTGCCAAGAACGCTGCCACTGCTTCTGTTCAGCGTCTCTGCAAAAAAATGCCATGGCAAAAGACCAGCGTAAGCAAAGACCGGATAAGGCAGACCGTCTGAGTTCATCTTTGCGAACCGCCCAAACACAATGCTGAAAATGACAAGTTGCACAAACGGCTGGATGAATGCCCATAAAATGCCGAGCGTCGTCTGTTTGTACCGAACCTTTACGTCGCGCCAGGCCAGGAAAAACAGCAGTTCCCTGTACCGCCAGATCTCCGCCCAATTGATACTCCACCACCCGCGAGGCGGCCGGATAACCTTTATAAGAGTCGTGTCCGACATACCGAGGCAGCTATCCCCTCGCGCCGTCCTGACCAAAACGCCCTGCCAGCGATTGCTCGCGCTCGACCAGGGCGTCCCTCAGCTCTTTTAACAAAGTCAGGATGTCTGAGGCCGGCATCGGTACAACCAACGCCTTCACAATCTCAATGTGCCCACTTTCTCCGTGCGATGCCGACATCCCAAGCCTTATCGAACATGTGTCGCCAGTCATTTTTGCTTTCGCGCTTCCCCCTGTTTCGTCCCGTTCCCACGAGAAGTTCACAACATTGCTGCCCCGTCGCACAACAAGTTTGGCATTTAGAACATTCAACGCGGCAAATGCTTCGCAGCAGAACTTCCATGCGTCTTGATCGGACACAACACTACCCAACTGCCGGATCACGCGGCTAACCACATGCCTTGCTGTTCGTGCTGCTTCCCGCTCACTGTTTGCAGAATGAATACGGTTTACTATATCCCTGAAGCTCAAACCCGTAAACACCCTCGTGGCGACAATGGCAACTATGATCAGCGATCCTATGATGATAATCGTGGCTTCATTCCGGCCCAGGGTGATTATGAGAGCTGCAATACACAACAGAACGCTCACGCCGTACAGCAACAATACGGTCCTGCGTTGGGTGTAACCCATAGCAACAAGCACGTGGTGAATATGCCTTCTGTCCGGTTCGGCAATAGGCAGTTTCTTGTACCAACGCCGCAAAATGGCCAGACCTGTATCAAAAATGGGCAGACCAAGAGCAACAAGGGGAATCAAAAGTCCGACAGCGGTTTCCGCTTTTCTTGATGTTCCCACCAGAGACAGGATAGCCACCAAGGTTCCCAGCAAAAGGCTGCCGGAATCGCCCAAAAAAACTCTGGCAGGTGGAAAGTTGAAAACAAGGAACCCCAGAATCGCCCCGCTTACCGAGGCAAGAAGCAGCATTGCAAGAACATTGAAGAAATGCATGCTGACCAATATTAGTGTAAGACAAACAAACAATACTGCTCCAGCCGCCAGGCCATCGAGACCATCCAGAAGGTTAACAGCATTCATACATCCTACGAACCACAGAATGGTAATAGGCATGGAAAAAACACCGAGGTTCCAGACACCGCCGAAGAGGGTGTTGACGGCCTGAATCTGAAAACCTGCCAAATAGGCAAGCATGCCGATCCCTATTTGAGCCGCCAGCTTTACCTTGGCCCTCAGCCCGACTATGTCGTCCACAGCACCCAGAGCCGTTGAAAGCGCTGACAACGCAAGAAGCGATGTCACAGTTGCAATTTCCCTTTCAAGAACAAGAGAAACTGCGCTCATCTTGGGGAAAAAGAGCAGAAACGAAATGGGAACAATGACCGCCGCCATTATCCCAAGCCCGCCGAGGCGTGGAACAGGCGCTGGATGGAGTTTCCGCCAGCCGTCCGGCCAGTCCAGAATCTTCAGCCGCCAAGCAAAGGCTATGATCGCTCTTGTCGCCAAAAGACTGGCAAGGGCGCCCACCACGAAACATCCCAGCACAGCAGTCATTTAAGAAAGATAGACTCCGTCCCCGTGCGTTATGCGCGAGACAAGCAGCAAACCACTTGTGCGCCTCCACGCCTCGAACGAAGCGTCTCTCCGACGCCGCATTATCTTGCTCCCAAATAAGCTCGCGCCCGCATCCAGCGATCCAGCAAGCTATATGGTGACACAGATTCAGATGATGCAGCATCAACCATCGGTGCTACCTCGGCTTGCTAAGAAGCCTCACCACATCGGGCACATATACAAGTTCCCTCGCACGGGCCA
>CALETX010000105.1 GCA_937920455.1 uncultured bacterium | reverse complement strand
AGCTGCTGATGTACGCAGGGGTGAGTGACTGCAACCTTGAGGAGGGAAACATTCGTTGTGACGTCAACTGCAGCGTTCGTCCAAAGGGCAGCGAGGGATATGGAACCAAGACCGAGATTAAAAATCTTAACACATTCAAAGGGGTGCATCACGCATTGCAGTATGAGCTGGCGAGGCAGATATCGGTTCTGGAGTCGGGCGGGAAGATCTCGCAGGAGACGCGCCGCTGGGACATGGATGCGGGGGCCACATTTCCTATGCGTACGAAAGAGGACGCTCATGATTACCGGTATTTCCCGGAGCCTGATTTGCTGCCAGTGGAACTGGACGATGCCACCGTGGAACAATGGCGTTCCACGCTGCCTGAGACGCCGAGGGCTCGGCGGGCAAGGTTCCAGAAGGACTATGGCCTGCCGGCCTACGACGCAGGGGTACTAGTGGCCGACAGGGCTGTCGCCGATTTTTTTGAGGCAACTGTCACTGCGGGCGCGCCGCCGAAGGCGGCATCGAACTGGATAATGACCGAGATGCTCAGACGGATGTCGGAGAAGTCGGCTCCAGTAACGGAGCTCAGGATAACGCCCGAATCTCTGGCTCTTCTCATCAAGCTTGTGGACCAGAAGACGATAAGTCAGGCGATTGCGAAGGAACTCTTTGGCGATCTTTGCGAGCGAGGCGGGGATCCTGCCGTGCTTGCGCGCGAGCGAGGGCTGATGCAGATATCTGACTCTGGTGATCTTGAGCAATTGGTCGAGAGGGCGATGGCGGAGAATCCAGGCTCGGTGGCTGACTATCGCAGAGGAAAAACAGCCGCTGCCAAGTTTCTCATGGGCCAGATCATGCGGATGAGCAGGGGCAGAGCGGATCCTAAGGAAGCGCAGCGTATTCTTGAGCGTCGTTTACGTCTTGATTTGTCCGGAGGCGGGATGTAGATTTTTTCCGCCTAGGTATCTTGGAAAACATGTTTGGCTGGGAGGCTGGCCGTGACATCCAATGACGAATATGTTCTGCAACTCCTCATCGAGAACGGCGCAATAACGCATGAGCAGGTGGATCAGCTTCGCGATTCAATGACCATAGCACATCGTGGGATGACGATCGTTGACCGGATTATCCATGAAGGCATCATGTCTGAGACGGATATTTTGGGCATAATAGCGGCGCAACTTGGGATGGAGATGGTCAGCCTTCAGGGACTTGAAGTGTCGCCCGAGATAAGAGATCTGATTCCGGTCGAAGTTGCCCGGCGCTACCGTGTTGTTCCACTTTATAAGGTGGATAACACTCTGACCGTGGCGATGAGCGATCCCTTTGATTTTGATGCGTTGGACAGTCTGCGTTATCTGTTGAAATGCAATGTTGAAGGCGCTGTGACGACGCGGGACGAGATCAAGGTTGCTCTGGACAAATATTACGTTGTTGAGTCCACGATGGACGAGATGATTAACCAGGTGCAGGATGGCACTGTTGACGTTGCTGTGGCTGGTCCGCAAGAGCTGACGGACGCTTCAGTGGCGACTGAGACGGACGCTCCCATCATCAAGCTTGTGAGTCTGATAATGCTTGAGGCGTACCGGCATAGAGCCTCGGATATACATCTTGAGCCGATGGAGAAGAGGTTTCGGGTAAGATACAGAATTGACGGCGTTCTTCACGAGGTTGACAGTCCGCCAAAGCGGCTGCAGGCGGCGATACTCAGCCGTGTGAAGCTCATGGCTGGGATGAAGATTTCGGAGAAGCGCATACCTCAGGACGGGCGCATTCAGGTGAACATTCTGGGGCGCGAGCTTGATCTGCGTGTTTCTACTGTGCCAGCCTCGCATGGTGAAAGCGTTGTGATGCGTATTCTTGACAAGCAGAGCCTTGCTCTGGGGCTTCCAAAGCTTGGTTTCTTCTCGGACGATCAGCAGATGTTTGAAAACATCATTAGGCTTCCTGACGGCATCATTCTGATCACTGGGCCGACCGGCAGCGGGAAGACGACAACACTTTACGCATGCCTGTCCGAGATCAACAAGCCGGACCGCAAGATCATCACGGTTGAGAACCCGGTTGAGTACCAGCTTTCCGGCATAAACCAGGTGAACGTGAACGAGGATATAGGTCTGACATTTGCGGCGGCTCTGCGTTCGATTCTGCGCCAGGCGCCGAACATCGTCATGATCGGGGAAATTCGCGACAAGGAGACGGCTAACATTGCGATTGAGGCTTCTCTGACGGGGCACCTTGTTTTCAGCACCCTGCACACCAACGACGCTCCAAGCGCGGTCACCCGTCTTCTTGACATAGGCGTGAAGCCTTTTCTGGTGGCGTCCTCTTTGCGGGCGGCCATGGCGCAGCGTCTTGTGCGTTGCGTATGCGACAGTTGCAAGGAGGAGCATCCCGCAACTCCGACCGAACAGAAGGTCTTGAAGGTGGCTTCGCTGGACAGGGAGGATTTGAAGCTTTGGAAAGGGCGTGGGTGCAATCGGTGCGCGTTGACGGGTTATTACGGACGGAAGGGTATTTTCGAGATATTCCGCACTAATGACGAGATCCAGCGGATGATTTTTGAGAAGGTCACGGCTGCCGTCCTGCGCGCGCGGGCCAGGGAGATGGGCATGAGGACGCTGCGCGAGGATGGCTTGCGAAAAGCAGTTGCCGGCATAACAACGGTTGAGGAAGTGTTGAGGGTTACAATGGGGGACATTGACTGATGAGCAAGGTGGAAATGAGTGATCTGCTGGAACTGGCTGTTGAGGAGGGCGCTTCTGACCTGCATATAGCGGTGGGGATACCGCCCGTGTTGCGCATACACGGATCTCTTCACCCGCTTGACATTGATCCCCTGCTTCCGGAGGACACCGAGCGATTGATGAAGAGCATCACATCGCCGGAGCATCAGCAGAAAGTGAGGGAGCAGGGCGGAACGGATTTCGGTTTCGGTTTCGGCGACAAGGCAAGATTCCGTGTAAGTGTTCTGAAAGCAAAGGGCAATGTCGGCATTGTATTGAGACAGATACCGTCCAAGCTGATGTCTCTAGAGGAAATAGGCCTGCCGCCGCAGGTCAAGGAGCTTCTTTTCAAGCCGCGTGGCCTTATTCTGGTTACAGGGCCGACGGGGTCGGGCAAGTCCACAACTTTGGCCAGCATGATAGACGTGATCAATACCGAGCGCGACTGTCATATCATAACGATTGAGGATCCGATAGAGTATTACCATACTCATAAGAAGTCGGTTATCACACAGCGCGAGATCGGAGTGGATGTGCCAAGTTTCAAGGAGGCGCTTAGACGGGCGCTGCGCCAGGATCCGGATGTGATTCTTGTCGGGGAAATGCGCGATCTGGAAACGATGGAGGCTGCGATAACGGCTGCTGAGACCGGGCATCTGGTTTTTGCTACGCTGCACACAACCGGCGCCGCTGCGACGGTTGACCGCATAGTGGACGCCTTTCCGACCGATCAGCAGGAGCAGATCAGAACGCAGCTTTCCGTGGGAATTGTTGCCGTCATTTCCCAACTTCTTCTGGTGCGGGCGGACCGTCCGGGTCGGGTTGCCGTTTTTGAGATAATGATCACCACTCCTTCAATACGTTCACTCATTCGCGACAATAAGACGTACCGGATCACCTCCGATATTCAGACTGGAGCCAAATACGGCATGATAACACTGGACGCTCATCTGATGGCACTGTACGAGGCGGGGCAGATCAACTACGAGGATTTGATCACAAAGGCCCAGGATCCGGAATCAATCGTGCAAAAATTGCAGGAACAGTCGAAGGGCAAGAGATGAAGGCGGTGCGTCATGACTGAAACATCATTGTCCGATCCTCTGCTAAGCCTTGTCATCGAAAAAAAACTGCTGACGCAGGAGCAGATTCAGGAGCTGAGGGAGGAGCATGAGCAGACGGGCAAGCCGTTTCGGAGGCTGCTGATTGATTCTGAGTTTCTCAAGGAGGATCAGATTCTCGAAATAATGGCCGAGCACGTGGGCACCAGGGTCATCAACCTTCCTGCCGCTGACATACCGCCTGATGTCATTCATGTGGTGCCACCGACGGTTGCTCGGATGTACAACATAGTGCCCGTCTCGGCAACGCCCACGAGCGTGGAACTTGCGATTTTTGATATCTTGAATCCTGAGGTTGAGGACGAGATATCCTTCGTTTTGACGAGGGACCTTTCATTTGTTTTTGCCCGGGAGGAGGATGTTCGCAACTTCATAAACCAGTTTTACGGAGACACAAGCGCCGCCGTGACGGACATGCTTTCCAAACTTGAGTCTGAGATAGAGCAGGTCGGCGATTCGCTGGCAGTGGCGTCTGAAGACGATGCCAAGGGGCTTGAGGAGGTGGCCGGGTCCGCACCCGTGATAAGGTTCGTCAACCTTGTGTTGTATCAGGCTGTCAACGACAGAGCATCCGACATTCATTTTGAGCCGTTCGAGAAGGAGTTCAAGATCCGTTATCGCGTGGACGGCGCTCTTGTGGAGATGCCTCCGCCGCCCAAGAGGTTGGCTCTTCCGGTGATTTCGAGGTTGAAGGTCATGTCTGGACTCAACATCGCGGAGCGGAGGCTTCCGCAGGACGGCCGCATCCAGATAACCATGGCCGGACGGTGGATTGACCTGCGCGTTTCCACCTTGCCGACGAGTTTTGGCGAAAGCGTCGTGCTTCGAGTGCTTGACAGGAGCACGGTTTCGCTCGAAATCGAGAATCTGGGGATGCCGGAGGATGTTTACACCCAGTTTGTGCGCGACATAGACAAGCCCAACGGCATCATCATAGTGACGGGACCCACTGGCTCCGGGAAAACGACCACCCTGTACTCGGCGTTGCGTAGGCTTAATACAGTTGAAGTAAAGATTCTTACGGCCGAACAGCCGGTGGAATATGATCTTGAGGGCATTGTCCAAGTTCAGATTGATGAGCGGGTGGGAAACACCTTTGCCAACGTCTTGCGAGCCTTTCTGCG
>CALETX010000104.1 GCA_937920455.1 uncultured bacterium | reverse complement strand
ATTTGCCGCTTATGCCCAAAGACGATGTTGCTGTGCGAATTATGGAGTGGATTGAGGCGCGCCACCAGAATGCACATAAGCGCAGCCGGCAATCTCCTTGATCAGACTCCGCCGCGTTGTATCCATTGAGATATCTCGTAGTAGATAATCCCCGCCCATTTGTTCACAAAAAGGGCGGCGTCGTAGCCGAATCCGACGAGCAACGCCCCAACAATTGCGCGAAAATAGAAGTTATCCGAAACGGTGAACAGATAGAAGAAAGGATAAAAAGGAATCAAGACAGAGAGAATGCCCTGATAGACGGAGTACTTGAAAGAGGATAGGGTAATCCACAAGTAGGCGACGCCCATTACTGCTGGGGCGTACATTTTCAGATTAGCCAGATAATGTGGGGGAAGAATTCTGCCATACCGGCAGTATCCGAGAGCAGCGCCGAGGACAATGAAGAGGAGCCAGCTTAGGGCGGTATGAACATGAAGACGAGGTCCCCCTGTGTCCTTCTCCTGCTTTTTGCGCATGTGGGTATGAAACCGCCACTCCCTGGCTGGTTCCATCTTCTCATCGGCGGCCGGTTGGCCGGTAAGTGTTGGCCTGAATGCAACTGTTGGCCTGGGTTTGGGAGCGGCTGATACCGTATCCGTTTTTTTTTCCAGCTTAGCGCCGCATTTCGGACATTTAAGCAGAGAGGGATCAGCGAACTCCGAAACGGTTACAACGGTTGAGCAAGATTCACATGTCAGGTCTATGTCAGCCATGGTTCAACAAAAAAGATCATCATCCTCGTGGATGGGCGCAGTCTCTTGACTGTCATTTCTCCAGCACCTCGTCAAGCGTCGTCTGTTCCTGTTTGCTTACGCGGCGTATGGTTTCTTGCGCCCGTTGGCCAGCCTTGATGTCAGTCCGTCCTGCCAGATCCTCAACCACCATTCCCATGCTGGTGCGTTTTTGTGGTGAGTTGGTTGCGTCTGTCGTGGCGGCGACAGGGTTATCGTTTCTGCTGCAGCTTGCGCCCAAGGCAATGAGCGCTAACGCAAAGGCACGCCAGTCTGGTGCAGACGCTTTTCCCTTTCCAAGGCCCATGTCGCGACTTCCCTTAAATTGTCCAAATCATCCAACTGCCGGGCGGCGCGGTCAAGCATTATCAAGGCCGGAACTATATGGAACTGGAAACGCGCAGTTTCAGGCCGAGCGGCCAGACGGCCGTAAGCACCGAGAGCCTGCGCGAGTCGTTGAACTGCCGCCGTCCAGAACAGCCTTTGCAAGTTCTGGTCAGTGTTACCTGAAACACGGGCGTATGTTTCCAGAAGGCTATCCTGTGTGTCTGGTGGGAGGCTCACGTATGGGTCGGCCAACAATGATGCCACATCATAGAGGGAAGGGCCCATTCTCATCCCCTGAAAATCTATGAAGCATATCTTCCCGTTCTGGATGTGAATGTTTGACGATTGCAGGTCGCGGTGCAGGAGTACCTGCGGTTGAGTCATGAGAGTTGAGATGATTTTTTGAAGTGCGCGGCGGGCTTTGCGGACGATGAGAGACGGAGCACCAAGCCTTTGAACAAGCAACTTCTCGATGAAGAGATCATGCTCCCACTTGAAAAGGGCCTGAGAAAAAGGTTCGCAGATGCCGGGTGGCGGTTGGCATTCAAAGATGCTATTATGCCATTGCACTGTAATGCGGAGGACCTCTTTGTAAATAGCGTTTATTTGATCGGCCGTCATTTCGCGAGCAGCGTCCTGGAGGGAACGGTCGCCGACATCCTCCATAACGCAAAACTGTTCGCGCGGGCGGTCGACCAGAACACGTGGCACCGGCAGGCGCGCGGCATTCAGCCATTGCGCATGTGTGGCATAGAAGGCGTTTTCCGGCCGTTCGATCGAGTAGCAGATCAGCATGGCCTTTTTGTATCCATATGAAAGGCGGACAAAAGTTCTTGCCGAACCGCGGGGGGGAAGGGGCGTTGCAAGTGTGTGTTTTGCTGGCCATCCGAGCGCAGAAACAGCTGCCCTGATTCTATGATCAGGTGCGGCGTTGGCGGAAAACACCAGTCTGGTGGCCAGACCTTTCACAACAGCACCGGGCGCTACCACCGCCTTTATTATTTTGGCTGAAGAGGCAAGGGTGACACCACCTAGAATCACGGAATTTTCGGCAACTGCTCCGCCATCGGTGCGGATGCTTTGTTCCGCGCACAGGAAGCCGCGAATCTTTAAGCCAGCCCTTGTGAATTTCCTACGGGCGCGCAAAGCAGAGGCGGGAACCTCAAGATGAGGTGCGGGGGGGTTGCGCCGCCATTGCCATAGCTGCTCATGAGCATCAAGGTAACCCTCAGGAGTTCCGACATCCAGCCAGAGGGCATTCGGAGGGTTTACTGCCGCGATCCGTTCGCCTGCTGATATTCCCCTTTCGTATGCTGTGACTAACGAGCATGTTTCGCCTTCGTCAATATAATCAACGATCCGGCATGAAAGCAGGTGGACCCCGCACATGGTGAATGTCCCTTTTGTGCCAGGTCTGTTAGAACGGAAGGTTTTTATAATATTTCCCTCCAATTCTACGGTTCTTGGTCCTGACCTGTCCGTGAGCCAGACTGCGGAAAGCAGCTTTGATCGCTGCCACATCTGAAGGAAAGGCTTTGGGGATACGTTTGCGATTATGTCTCCGTTCACAAGCCAGAAAGGGTCATGG
>CALETX010000103.1 GCA_937920455.1 uncultured bacterium | reverse complement strand
GGCTTTCCGTGTACTCGAAGGCAGACCGCAGCAGGGACTCCTCGCCTCGAAATCGGTTGACGATAAAACCAGCCACGAGCGACCGTTCCCACTCTTCCAACACTTCCATGGTGCCAATGAACGAGGCAAACACACCTCCCCGGTCAATATCGCCAACGATCAGCACATGAGCTTCGGCATAGCGCGCCATATTCATATTCACGATGTCATGCTGCTTCAGATTGACTTCGCCGGGACTGCCAGCCCCCTCCATCACCATCACATCGCTCTCGGCAGCAAGTTCGTCATAGGCACGACATACGGTCCCAAACAATTCCAACTTGCAGCGGGTATACTCGTCTACATTCATGTTGGCCACCGGCTTGCCCATGACAATAACTTGCGCACCAGTATCTGAGTTAGGCTTCAGAAGCACTGGATTCATCCGAGCATCCGGATCTATGCGACATGCGCGCGCCTGAAGCGCCTGGGCTCTGCCAATTTCGCAGCCATCGCGGGTGACAAACGAGTTGAGCGACATGTTCTGCGCCTTGAATGGCGCCACACGCAACCCATCCTGCAGCAGGATCCGACACAATGCGGCCGTCATTACGCTCTTGCCGGCGTTTGAACTGGTCCCCTGGAACATGATCGCCGGCGTACGCCGGCGTTTGGACAACGTCCGATGTCCTTCCAGAATGCGCCTCAAAGCCGTGACCAAAAGCTCATTTTCAGCGGCTGTCCGCACGGCCACGCGGAAGTAACGGCTGTCCATACCCTGGAAATTGTCGCATACACGGATCGCAATTCCGTCTTCGCCAAGGAGTCTCTCGGCCAGCGACGGGGCGTCGGGATGTCCCTCCCCCAGTCTCGCAAGGAGAAAGTTCGCTTCGCCCGCATACACGGTAAGCCCCCGTATTGAACTTAGCGCATTAAAAAGCCGAGTCCTCTCCTCGCGAACCAAGGCGCGCGAACGCGCAACATATCCATCATCGCGCAGGGCCTTCGCACCCACCGCCTGAGCCAAAGTGTTCACGCTCCACGGCGGTTGAAGTTCACGCGCCCGCCTCACCAGCGTCGCATCGGCAATGCCGCATCCGAGCCGAAGGCCAGGAATCGCAAAGATTTTCGTGAGCGAGAGAAGAACTGCCACATTGGCGGGACGGTCTCGGATCATGCTTTCAAACCCCTCGACAAAATCGCCAAAGGCTTCGTCCACCAGGAACAAGGATTGTGGATTCAACTTTGCGATCTTGCGAACGCCATCAGCGTCGCACACGACTCCAGTTGGATTGTTAGGCCTGCCCAGGAAAATCATTGCCGGAGCCCGCAGCAGCGGGATCAAAGCCTCAAGATCGAACCGGAAGCTTTCAGCCTCGGACAATGGAACGGCCACAATTCCCATTCCCGCCACTCGAGCAGCACGAGCGTAATCGGTATAAGATGGGACAGGTATCACTGCCCGATGCTTTCCGGAAGCCTGAGCTATGAGATAGAGCAGTTCTGTTGAGCCGTTGCCTGCCAGTATGTTCTGAGTATCCACCTTATATCGTTGAGAAACAGCGTCGGTCAGCTCAGAGCACTCCGGATCGGGATAATGGGACAACCGAGAAACATGTCTGCTGACCACAGCGCGAAGCCAGTCGGGTGGACCCAGGGGATTGATGTTCGCTGAGAAATCAAGAATATCCTCAGGAGCCCTTCCGGACTGGCGTGCCAGCCGATTCAGATTTCCGCCGTGCCCCTCGGTGTTCATGCTTTTGACCAAAAAAAAGCATCCCGAGTCCCTGTACGGGACCCGGGATGCCGATATTCCATCCCCTGAGACGAACCGATCGCCTTTAGACCCCAATCCGCGAGGGTCAAAGACAGATACGTTTTCTCTGTGAATCGGTATTCTGACTCCCGGATCGTTCTACCAGCCGCGCCTTCCCATCTTTCGACAGTGGCTCTGCTCTTGCGGCTTTCGTCCCCGGTTACAGCGGCGGGCCCGTGACGGATTCACACCGTCTTCCCGGCTTTCACAGAGCAAACAGCCGTGATTCATACGACAATAATCCTTTTGAGTCAATACTTTCCTTCGATTGGCCTGCAAAGGCGCCGTCAGGCAATGACTACTTTTTTGGACACTTCTTCAGGCACATGAACCAATCCAGGCACTTCACATCAGGATCTGGCTTGGCCATCCTCTCCTTCGCGACGCCGCAGGAACCTGGCGGGGGCACTATTACGTCGTCGCCAGGCTGCCAGTTGGCCGGCGTGGCAATCTTAAACCGGTCTGAGTACTGCATGGCCACAAGCAGCCTTTTGATCTCTTCCATGTTCCGGCCGTTCGAGAGCGGATAGTAGAGGATCGCCCGAACCTTGCCTTCTGGATCAATGATGAACACCGCCCGAACTGCCTGGGTATTGCTTGCGCCTGGCTGGACCATGCCATAAGCTTTGGCCACCTCCATGGTCAAATCGCTTATTACCGGAAAATTGACCTCGACGTTCTTCATTCCCCTGTACTCGATCTTCTCCTTTATAGTCCTGAGCCATGCGATGTGGCTGTAGGTGCTGTCAATGGAAAGACCGAGCAGTTTGCAGTTGAGTGCATCAAACTCCGACTGCATCGAAGCGAAGGTCATGAATTCCGTAGTGCAGACCGGCGTAAAATCTGCCGGATGCGAAAAGAACACGACCCACTTTCCCTTATAAT
>CALETX010000102.1 GCA_937920455.1 uncultured bacterium | reverse complement strand
TGCAAAAACAAAATAGAAAACAGGGAAAGTGAATAGCAAAGCTGAACTCCTTGGCTCCCATCGCGTAATGAGGAACAATCGGCATATTGCTGCTGCCAACATTGGCAGACCAACTCCGACAGGCAGAGTGAAAAGGGCATGATGAATGATGCCGACCTCTTGATACTGGCAAGGATCGCCATGTCCTTCGAAAAGATGGCGGGTCTCGGATCCGAAATCTCTCAGAAATGTGCTCAAGTCAAAGATGGCAAATGGACAGCAAGCCACAAACCCTATGGCAAAGGTGACGCCAAAGATCCATATTTTTTTGTCATGCCACAGCGGCTCTTCACGCGTCCTGGAGAGCAACCGCGCCAGAATAACTGTCGGAACAAGAAAAACCGCTCCATATTTTGTGGCGGTTGCTGCTCCAGCAAGAATGCCCGTCCTTATATGGTCGGCTGGGATGTTGCGAGTTTCGGACCGTACCAGGCATGCGATCGTGGCAAGTATGAAAAATGTTGATGGCACGTCCGTCACGCCGAAGTGCGAATCTCGGCAATGCAGATGGCATAAGGCAAGAAAAAAGGCAGAAAGCAATCCGACGCGTCTTCCGAGAATGTCGCGAGCAGCAAAATAGACTGGAAAGACTGTTGCAGCTCCCAGCGACGCGGAGACAATTCTGCCTGTCAGCAGGTGAGGCGACGGTTCTACGTCTGGGCCGCAATTCAGCAGGGGATTGGCAGGATTTATGCAGAACAAAAGAATTCGCTGTATATTGTACAAAGCCGCTACCAAATAGATGAAAAGACTAGGATAGTGGAAGAAATGCGGATTGGGATCCCCATTGGCCACAAGCCAAGCAATGTCGGCTATGGTGGCTTCGTCGGGTCTGCATAGTGGGTGAGGGATGCCGAATGCAAGGCCGGCGAACCTTGCACCCATTGCGAGTAGAAATATGCCTAAAAGAGCGCGGGTGTCTGTTGATGATCCGCGGCTAAGAAAAGAGACAACCGATTTGGTGCGATGCTGCTTCAGGTGTTGCATCTGAAATTATCCTGTTTACGAAAGCTATCACTTCGCAGACTCTTATGCAAGCAGCGGACAGGAACGGATTACAGCGTTGATGAGTGATTCGGAAAGTTTGGGCTGGCGATACGTGAACGGGCTCTGCCAAGGTTGATCAGGAAAAGGTCCTGGTCAGCATAGATAACAGGGCAACTTCGGGTTCGGCGCTAAATGTTATCGCTGTGCTTGACCATAGAGCCGCATTGGGATAGTAGTTCACTTACGAAGCGCGCCCCCTTCGTCTATCGGCTCAGGACATCAGGTTCTCATCCTGGAAAGGGGGGTTCGATTCCCCCAGGGGGCGCCAATTCGACACGGCTTGCTCAGCATGCTTCCGGGTTCTACATCGCGGGCGCTTTAGGAGTGGAATTTCAACACCCATGCCGGATGGTCGCGTAGAAAGCGGCCCTCAGTCTGCACAGCAAACCCATTTGCTGTTTTCTTCCAAACAAGCGGCTTCTTGTCCGCAAGAAGCAGAACTTCTGATCCGTCCGTCGGGCAGATGCCGGTGATCTCGATATTCCGAGCTGTTGCCGATGAGTCGCCAGTGTTAAGCACGATGGCGTAGGCGTCCTTGCCTTTTGATGTGAAGCGGATATTTCCGGCAGAGAATGGCGCAAGGGGCCTGGAGGCATATATTGCCTCTCCGTTGAGCTTCATCCATCTGCCTATTTCCACGAGGCGTTCCACCGCGGCCGGTGGGATTGCTCCTTCAGCGTCTGGCCCTATGCCGAGAAGAAGATTGCCGCCCTTGCAGCATGTTTCGGCAAGCATGTGAATGATGGAGGTGGCTGGCTTGTATTGGTCGTCAGGGAAAAACTTCCAGTAATTTCCAAGGGTGATGCACGATTCCCAGGGAACCCTGATCGGCTTTTCCGGTATGATTTGTTCAGGAGTGATAAAATCCTCGTAATCTCCGCCAACAGTTCTGTCGGCGATGATAAGGCCGGGCTGATTGGTCCTGGCCATGGCCGCAAGTTCCGGCATTCTAATGTCCTGATCTGGCGGACGTACCTGCCCGCCATCGAGCCAGAGCACATCAATGGGTCCATAACCAGTCATTAGCTCCCGAACCTGCGCATGGACAAACCGGACAAACTTGTCCCAGATTTCCGGATGTCTGGCAGTGTCATAGTTGGGGTTTCGGTCAATTACCGGCAAGCCTGGCACCCAGTACCACGGACAATGCCAGTCCGACTTAGAAAAGTAGCAGCTTACAGCGAGTCCGCGTTTTCGAGCAGAGTCAAAGACTTCTTTTGCGATGTTGGATCTGGGATGAGAATGAAACGGACATGAGGGATGAGTAATGCGGTAATCTGTGGTTCGAGTATCGAACATGCAGAATCCATCATGATGCTTGGTGGTGAAGGCGATGTATTTCATGCCAGCGCTGACCGCCGCGTCCGCCCAAGCGTCGGGATCGAAGCGGAGGGGGTTAAATGTGGTGTTTAGTGCCCGATAATCCCTGCTGAACCGGTCAATATCCTTGCCCCGTTCGGTCCAGCACCGGAATTCATCTTTTCGTGCCCAATTGTCGGCAGGAACCAGTCCCCACGATTCGAAACAGTCCCACTGCGAGTAGGGGCCCCAGTGAATTATCATGCCGAACCGTAGGTCCATGAACCAGTCGAGCCGTTTGCGCAACCATTCCGGTTTGTCCACGGATACGTCGTCCTCGGTACTGTGGTTGATGATGTCGCCTGTTTTACGGGCCATTTCTGTCTTTCTCCTGCTTGTGCCCAACCAACGTAATAACTTGGCGTTAAGTTTACAAGGAGAGGATTGATTACGCACCGTTTTAGAGGGGTTGTATTCAGTAGCGCCGCGCTGCCTCAATGACGGGCGTCACTGCTGCTACTTCTTGTCTTTAATGAGTCTATAAATTTTGGCCCTGCTGATGCCCAGAAGTTGCGAGGCCTTTGACATATTGCCACCGGCTGCTTCG
>CALETX010000101.1 GCA_937920455.1 uncultured bacterium | reverse complement strand
ACACAAACATCCAACAGCAGGCAGGCGCTCTTGCAGCTTCCATCGAAGCGACCCGCGATATCATGAGAGGCGCCGCGGCATCCTTCAGGAATCTGGACATGGAAGGATACGCCGCCGCAAAGCAGGTTGAGGACAGCATTTATCTTTTCTGGAAAGCCGTAGCTCCATTTGACATGCTGCTGAAGGAGGACATTATCCGTCAGACCAACGTCTTGAAAGAGGTTGCAGTTGATCCCCCTCCTGATGCCTTAAAATGCCGGGCTGCTCAGGGCGATCAGGATGAAGCGGCCGATCTCACACGGCTTTTCATAGAACGGTTTTCCCAAGCGGTTCCCGAAGCAGGACTGGTGAGTTCAGATTCAGCGGCAGCCACTAACAACGATGCTTGCGCGCAGGGTGGAATAAGCGCTGAAACAAGGCGCCAGATACTTGATCTTGCAAATGGCGCTGAATCCGCCCAGAAGGATGCTTCGCGCCTGCTTTCCGAGTCGCGGCCGGACGTCGCGGCAGAGAAGGCCCGTCAAGCCTGTGAGATGCTCCTGAAAATACAGGAACTTCTTCCCAAGAGCGCATCTTCGTCAGCATCTCAGAAAGAAGAGCAACAGAAGCAGGAACAGCAACAGGAAAATCAGGAGACCGGCGGGGCGAACAACCAGCAGGTGCAGAATCCGCAGGAACAACAACAGCCTGAGCCTGCGGAACAACAAAGCGAACCGCGCTCCGAAGAGCAGGAGGCCGGAGAAGCAAAGGAAGAACAGGACGGCGAACAGCTCTCGAAAGAAGAAGTGCGCCGTCTGCTCGAAAAAGCTCTCAATCGGGAAAAGCAGTATAGAGAGGAAAAAGAGCGACTGAGAACGCGATATGTTGCGCCCTCCCCGACCGATAAGGATTGGTAGAAGATGCTGCCACGAAGAAAGCGATTTTTTTGGAGTGCCTCGCGTTGGTCGAGCAGGATAAACGCCGCCTTCGCTTTTTTTCTCGCAATAGCGTTTTTTGCGCCGCAGCAGGCAGTTTCGGAGAGCGTATCGCTTGAAGTCCAAGCGAACCGCGACTCTCTATACATCGGCGAAAGCCTGGTGCTTACGGTCAGGATCAACGGCCGCGACGCCCCGGATCCTGCTCCAGACCTTTCGAGTGTGACCAATGCCGCTGTCAGGTTCCTGGGAAGCCAGAGTGACAGTCGAGTGAGCATCATGATAGTCAACGGCCGAATGAGCAGGGACGAACGCCGTGCAAGGATATTCACCTATGAAATCGTTCCTAGATCGCCGGGTCTCTTCTCCACCGGCCCTGTCAGACTCACTCTCGATGGCAGGACGATTGAGCATCAGGGAATACAGGCGATGGTGCTGGGCATAGAAGCTCAGGATTTCGTTGTGCCGATCATATCCGCATCCAGAACAACAGTTCTGGTTGACGAGCCCTTTGAAATAATTTTTGCAGTCAGGCTGAAAAGGCTGCCCGGTCACTTCGCTGACACCGATCCCATTATTCCAGCCGATCCCCCACACCTGGAAGTGCCGTTTCTGAACACCGCGCCAATTGACGGCTTGGAAATGCCTGATGTGGGTAAACTCCTGGAAGGGGCGGTGGTGCCGCGTAACAGAGCTGGCTTTACACTGAACAACTACACCGCCCAGCCTGACATTTTTGACATGGATTTCTCCAGCTTCTTTGAACGCAGACCTCTTCGTTTCCTGTTTCCAAGACGCGAACTGACGACAAATGGCGTTTCATATTTCGAATACGCCGTCAAGCTCTCTTACACTCCTCGGCGGACGGGGAACCACACCTTCGGCCCCGCCCTGTTCAAGGGCAACGCCGTTGTTGACGTGGATGACCAGGGTCGGGCCTCCAGCCGCCCCGTTTTTGCCGTTGCGCATGCAGTTACCATCCGCGTGGTTCCTCCTCCTGAAGAGGGCCGTCCGGCCTCTTATATAGGCGTCCTGGGCACCAGACTTAACGCGGATGTAACTGTTGACACGCAATCCTGCAGGATAGGCGATATTCTCACAATGACCATATCGGTGGATTCGGACGGCCGGGTGGACTTTGCCACACCACCAGATTTGAGCTCTAACCAGATGTTTGCCACGCTCTTCAGAATTTACGGCGACACTGTGGACACGGTTCGGAAGGGACCCAATACTTTGCAGTTTGTGTACAAGATTAGGGCCGTCCAGACCGGTTTATGCGAGATACCGCCTATAGAGCTCTCATACTATGACACTAACCAGCGGCGTTATGTCACCGTTAGAACCAAACCGCTGCCGATCCAGGTGGCTGAAGGTGCCACAATCGAAGGATCCAACATTCTGTTTTCAACAACTCAGCAGGCTGACATCTCTCTGGAGGAAACAGAATATGCGTCGCTGCCTGGTCCGCTTATCATGAGTCCTGAGGGTGCGGTGACCGAAAGCCTGGGGCCTGCCGCATGGAACATCGCGGCGGCTCTGGCCGGGCCGATGCTTCTCGGCTGTATACGCATCGGCTCTGCAATAAGAAGACTGGCGCCGCAGATCGCGGCGGGTAGGCGGAGGAAGCAGGCTGCCCGAAACGCCATACGTCGCCTGAATCGTCTCTCTGCCGGCTCAGGCGCAGACGTCCGAAAGACACATGCGCTCATGCAGGAGATATTGAGGCAGTATGTAAGCGAACGTTTTGACGGCCCGGCCGGGCTTGATCCGGAAAATGCCAGCAAGATGCTCCGCGATCATTGTTCAGATCCGGCGCTGATCGAAGAATACAAGCGCACCCTTGAGGAGCATTTCCATCTTTCGTATGCGCCGGCGCCGGCAGGTTTGCTGTCTCCTGCTCAATATGCCGCAAGAGCGCAGGATCTTATCAAACGCCTGGAAAGAAACATTCGGGATCGCAACACCGGTTTCTCGGCGTCCGGGCGTAACTTTATTTCCTGTTCGCTGTTCATACTTCTGCTTGCCGGCGCGCAGGTCAGCGGAGCCCCATCACCCCAGCGCCTGTTCTTGTGGCAGCAGGCGAATTTGCGAGCAATGTCGGCCACTGGGCCGGAACAGTACATGGAGGCGGCCAAATCGTACCACATGCTCGTATCCGACGGCGCGCGCAATGGACCGTTATTCTACAATCTGGGCACCGTGCTGCTCAGGGCCGGGCGGCACGAAGAGGCGGTTCAATGTTTTGTCAGGGCGGAGCGTTACATGGGCTATGACCCTGATTTGCGCCGCAATCTCGCGCTCGCACTGGCCGGCAAGACGCAGACACGTGAGCCATCGGTACCGTGGTCGCGTGTTGTGTTGTTCTGGCACTATGGGATATCCACAAGGACGAGGTGGCTTGTCGCGCTGCTGGCTTTTATCTTGTGCTGGCCCGCACTTGCTGTTGTGAGGTTGAGCAAAGGAAGGCTAGGCCGCAAACTGCTGGTCATTGCGGCCGGCGCGGCTGTCATTTCCGGAACAAGCGCATTGACATCCATTTACCAGGAAACCCACGCGCCCGCGCTGGTGGTTGAACATCCGCAGGGAATAGACGCACTGGAGAACAACGGACAATGACCTGTCGGCCAGTCAGCTATCCGATCGCAGGATCAATACGGATGGGCCTTGTCTGTCCTGGATTGTTGCTATACCTATGCGTCTTAAATATCCGAGCCGCATTGGCGGCGCCGCCCGCCGCGTCGGTTCAGGTCGAACTGACGCCGTCAAAGAACGTTGTGTATGTGAATGAGCTGTTCAGCCTCACACTTACCGTGCGAATATCGGGAGTCAATCTGCAGAAAAACATGGAGCTTTTGGACCTGCCAGGCGCAGACAAGCTGGAGATGAGCGCTTTCGAAGAATTGCCGCCCGAACGCAGAATGGCCGGAGGAGTGGTGGTGGAGATTCGGAGGTCGCGATGCCAGGCCCGCGCGCTGAGGCCGGGAACGATAGAGTTGAAACCTAAACTGCGAGTGCTGGTCATAACCAAACGGTTTCCCGGAAGCATTCTTTTCCCAGAGGAATCATCGGTCACACGGTATGACGTGACAATACCGCCATGCGTCATTGAGTCGCGAAGCTTGCCGAAACCGGAGGATGGCGTGGTGTTCTCCGGCGCTGTAGGGGCGTTTTCCATGGATGTGAGTGTTTCTCCAACAAACATCGCGCCTGGCTCACTGGTAAAGGTTGTGTCACACATTTCGGGGACCGGATATCTGACAGGTGTGCTTGCGCCTGTTATGCCTTTGGTTCCGAAGTTGAAGATTTACGAGCCACGGCTCGCATATTCTAACACAGATGAGGTCGTCTTCGAGCGCGACGTTGTTCCGCAAAGTTCCGATGTGAGTGAGATCCCGCCGCTTTCGTTCACCTTTTTCGATCCAGCCGCGGAGCGATACGTGACACTGTCAGAGGGACCATTCGGCCTCACATTCGTGGAAGCCGGAGGGACGACGTCAAAAGCGCCTGATTATGCGCCACCTCTGACAGCTCATGTCAAAGTTCCCCCCCAGCCTGCGGCTGCGCGCGAAGGGTTCGGGAGATCATTCAGATTCTGGACATGGTGTGCGGTATCTGCTCTTTTGTTGGCGCTTATTGCGATCCTATGCTCCTTGCTGGCGAATAGAACGGCGTCTCGGCTCCAACCCGTTGCCGCGGTGATCGCCAGGGTTGCCGCGTTGATTGCGCTCGGTTGCATGTGGTATGCGGCGCATGTGCGCAGGCTTGAACGGATTTCCGACGTGGTTATTCGGAGGGAGCATGCGCTATACGCTCCCCGAAAGGGGGCGGAGCGGCTTTTTTCGATACCTGCTGGCGTCCAGGTGGGAATAGCGGAGACATACGATGGTTGGGTGAGAGTCGTCTGGAACAAACGCTCCGGATGGATTCCGGCCGATGCCCTGCTCACCCGCCAGGAGGCCGAAGCATCAGGTTCAAGCCGGTGAATCCTTTTCTTTGTGACGTCATCTGACAGGTTTTTTCGCTGGAAAATTGCAGGGGGCGGCCTAAGCTTTCGGGGATGAAGTTTTGCGTTAGAATCAGCAGGCAGTTATGCAAAGGCTGTGAGTTGTGCGTCAGCGTGTGTCCCAAAGGCGTGCTTTCGCTCAGCAGAAAGTTGAACAGTTTCGGAGTTCACTATGCTGAAGTATGCCGTGGCGATCAGTGCGTTGGATGCTGCCGGTGCGCGGAAATATGTCCTGACGCTGCTATTGAAATAAGAAAGGGATATACAGTCCGAGATGCGTGAACGCATACTCATGATGGGAAACGAAGCCATCGCCGAGGCGGCAATCCGCGCAGGCTGTGACGCATATTATGGCTATCCCATCACTCCTCAGAACGAGATCGGAAACTACATGGCGCGCCACATGCCTGAGCGTGGCCGGGTGTTTGTTCAAGCCGAGAGCGAATTGGCAGCGATCAACATGGTCTTCGGCACCGCCGTCGCCGGGAAACGGGCCATGACAAGTTCGTCATCGCCCGGTGTGAGTCTGAAACAGGAGGGCATATCGTATCTGGCGGGAGCAGAACTGCCTGCTGTTATAGTAAATGTCCAGCGAGGAGGACCGGGGCTTGGAAACATCGCGCCCTCACAAAGCGATTATTTCCAGGCTGTGAAGGGCGGTGGCCACGGCGATTATCATCAGATAGTTCTTGCTCCCGATTCGGTACAGGAAATGTACGACTTGACCATGCTGGCCTTTGAACTTGCAGACCGGTACAGAAACCCTGTGATGATTCTTGCGGACGGACGTCTGGGTCAAATGATGGAGCCGGTGGTGTTTCATGAACCCAGGAGTTCTCCGCCTCCCAAGCCGTGGGCTCTGACTGGAGCAAAGGGCAGGAAACCCAATATGATCAGATCTCTTCTGCTTGGCGAAGGGGAACTCGAACGACACAATCTTCGACTGCAGAAGAAATACGCCAGAATCTGCCGCGCCGAACAGAGGTGGGAAGAGAGAAACACGGCCGACTGCGACATTCTCATGGTTGCCTACGGCACCTGCGCCCGCATTGCAAAAGGTTGCATTGCCTCGGCTGCGACGGTGGGCATCATGGCTGGGCTTTTCAGGCCCATTACCTTGTGGCCTTTTCCGAGCGAGCCTCTTCGCAGGGTGGCTTCGAGCGCCAAATGTGTGTTGGTTATCGAAATGAGCGCAGGCCAAATGCTCGAAGACGTACGTCTGGCTCTTGGGGGAAGCACGCCGACGCATTTCATTGGCAGGATGGGCGGGGGTGTCCCTGACGAGGACGCGGTTCTCCAGAAACTCCGTTCGCTTGTCAGATCACTTAGGAAGCGGAAGTCACTCTAAGATGAAAAAAGACATTTACATCCGCCGCCGTCCTAAATCGCTTACGTCCGTTCCCACTCATTACTGTGCCGGCTGCGGACACGGCATTGTGCACAGACTGATAGCGGAGGTGGTTGACGAGCTGGGGATTAGGGAAAAGACGATCGGGATTGCGCCGGTGGGATGCGCCGTTCTGGCATATTTCTATTTCAACTTTGATGTGACTGAAGCAGCTCACGGCAGGTGCGCCGCGGTAGCCACAGGCATCAAGAGAGTGCTTCCGGACCGCATCGTGTTTTCCTATCAGGGCGATGGAGATCTGGCGGCTATCGGTCTGGCCGAGACGCTTCATGCTGCAAACCGTGGCGAAAATATCACGGTGGTTTTCGTCAACAATACGGTCTACGGAATGACAGGCGGCCAGATGGCGCCAACAACCCTGACAGGGCAAAAGACCGCCACATCCCCATGTGGGAGAGACCCAGTCACCATGGGGCCACCTCTGCGCATGTGCGAACTGCTGAATACGCTGGACCGTCCTTATCATATTGAGCGCGTCGCGCTTGACAGCCCAGCAGGAGTTCGGAAGGCCAAGGCGGCTCTGCTGAAGGCTTTTCGAGTGCAGTTGGAAAACAAGGGTTACAGTTTTGTTGAGATTCTCGCCTCGTGTCCCACTCATCAAAGAGTGAATCCAGCTCAGGCGTTGAAGTTTGTCGGCGAGCAAATGGCCGCCGAGTTCCCGCCGGCGGTTTTCAGAGAAGAGGGGCGTGTGGCACATGCTTGAGAGAGTGCTTATCGCCGGATCGGGCGGCCAGGGTATCATTGTAACCGGCAAAATTTTGGCTTCGGCTTCCACAAGAACACTGCCATGCGTGACCTTTTTCCCATCGTACGGAGCTGAAGTGCGAGGAGGCACATCCAATTGTCAGATTGTACTTTCCACAAATGAGATTCCATGCCCTGTCCCCTCACGTGTGGACTCTATGATCATCATGAATCAGCCCAGCATGGACCGTTACCGCAAAATGCTGGTTCATGGCGGTCTCATGATTGTGAATGCCACGCTGTGCGTGTCGCCGGCAAAGATGGCCGGGACAATCGCCGTTCCAGCCACGGGGATGGCCGAGCGGCTCGGAAACATAAAGGCGGCAAATATGATCCTGCTCGGCGTTTATGCAGCGCACAGAAAAGTCATACCAGCCGAACACGTCGAAGCTGAAATTCGCGCGGCATTTTCCGAGAGAGACGCAAGACTGCTGAGCGTAAATCTGGAAGCCTTTCGCGCAGGATTGGCATATGGCAGAAACCGCTAGCTCTGATTCCCGTCCATCCCGAACGCCAATTTTCCTCTCGGCGGTTGTGATGCCGGGCTCCGGTCAGTTTGCGCAAAAGAGGATTGGGGCAGGCATTTTTTTCAGCGCCATTTTTCTGTTATGCTTCATAGGGCTAGCAACTGCTGCTGTTAGATGGGTTTTCTTTTATTACCGCGACATGAGCCGGTGGCTGACTTCAGATGGCGCAATGCCGCCGACGCCGTCTTTTGCCCCAATTCTGTGGCTCCTTGCATTTTCACTGGTTGTTTATGTCATCAATCTTTGTGACGTATATCTGGCATATCTGCGCGAATGTGAAAGATGGGGTCAAAAGAAGCTTGAGGAAAGATTGCGTTCGATGTTGCCGATAGTGGCGGCGCTGCTCGCATTCGTCCCTGTGACACGGGGCGAGGCGGCTGCAGATGCTCTCTATCGTGCGATTCTTTCCAACGATGTTGCATGGGTTGCCGGCGCGATCGAACAAGGCGAAACAAATGCTGCGCGAGCCGTCTTTGCGGGGGGGGTCACCCCCATGCATGTTGCGTCTTCGCTGAATCAGCCGAGTATTGTCGGCCTGCTTTTTGTCGCCGGCGCCGATGCGGATGCGCGCACTGCCGGAGGATTCACTCCGCTGCACTGGGCGGCAAGCAGAAATGCCGCGGACGCGATGAAGGTGCTGATTCAATCTGGCGCGGATGTAAACGCGAAGTCCAATCGGGGCATTACCCCGCTGCATTGGGCGGCTGCCAGGAACGCGATTGAAGCGATGAAGCTCCTCATCAGCGCGGGAGCGGACCTGACCTGCGCAACGGAGAGCGGCTTTACTCCCTTACACTGGGCTGTGATGAACAATGCAGAGCAAGCTCAGATACTTCTGGCGTTTCATATTGTGAGCAGAGAGTTTGACGATGCGGCGTCTTCAGGCATGGATACAGCCAAAACGCCTGACGCAGGACCGCCTCAGACCGTCGTTGAAAAGCCGGAAGAAACGGAACCAGCCGCGGAGACGGCGGAACCGGGCTCCCAACCAGGCGTTCCCGTCGAGCCGCCTGCGGAGCGCAGGTTTGCAAGAACACTTTCCGTTCCGATTGGATTCGGTCAGACACTTGAGTTTGTCTGGGTGGATATAGGCCGCTGCTGGATCGGGAAATACGAGGTGACCAACGGACAGTATCGCAGGTTCAGACCCCGTCATTCAAGCGGAAGCAGGGAGGGATTTTCGCTGGATGGCGACGAACAGCCTGTCGCCATGGTCAGTTGGCACGATGCGGCCGCTTATTGCAAGTGGCTCAATGAAAACTTTGGGGACCGCATTCCGCGTGGCTTTGTATTCCGGCTTCCCACCGAACTCGAATGGGTTTTGGCGGCGCGCTGTGGAGATAATCGGCCGTACCCTTGGGGCACACGCTGGCCCCCGCCCTATGGAAATTTCTCTGATCTGAGTGCCCGCCAGCATCTTTCCCTATGGCGCGGAATTACAGGATACGATGATGGTTTTGTAGTGTCCTGCCCTGTTGACCAGAGCGGGTCGAATGAAATGGGCATTTATGGGCTTGCCGGAAATGTGTGGGAATGGTGCGACGACTGGTTTGACGAGAAAAAGATCTATCGTATCAGACGCGGCGGGAGCTGGGATTTTGATGACAGATCGAGTTTGCGAATAGACCACCGCGGCTTCGACAGGCCGGAAACCAGGGACGAGGCTGTTGGATTCCGCGTTGTTGTGGCTCTTCCTTGAACAGGCTCATGCCAGGAGCACGTCGCCGTCAATTTTCCACGAGGGAGACAGCTTGCGTTTCAAGTCTTCGGGGCCAAGCGCGAAGCAAGGGTCTATTTCTATCTTCACCTTTGGTTTGCCGTTGGCGTCGCTTGGGACCTTCCAGCCTGCTGCGTTGAGCCAGCGGGCAAACTTGGCGATCATATCGGCCTGGGCGGTGGCTGGCGAATCGGCGCCGCTACTGTTTTTCACCGGAGAGAATTCGTCCTCACGTTTGAACACATAGTTCACCACCACCTTTGCATCGGGCAGCGCGTCGAAGATAAATTTTTCGAACTTGAAAGCGTTTGGCTTGTCGGGCTTCACAATCTTGCCGTCCGCATTGCAAAAAGGCACTTTCTTATGGGCCACGTGTACAGGCAATTCCCGTTCGGACTCAGCCCTCAGAAAGTCCAACGAGAACACGTGGATGGCAACGCTGCCGTAGAGAAACTTGAGTCGGCCGTCCGGAAGCCGTTCGTGTTTCTGTTCTTTGGTTAGCTCGGTGTACTCCACAATGGCGTGCCGTCCGTTTCTGAGAACCACTACCCCGAGACCTTCATCCGGGTCTCGTTTGGCACAGACCTTCACGGACATATCAGCGCCTTTAAGCCTGTGCAGGCCAATGAACACCGGATCGGCAATCTCGACAAGTGGGTTGTCAACCTGGAAATAGAATAGAGTTGTCAGGCAGCGTCTTGTCATGTCTTCCAGCATCCCGTTCTTCCTGAGCGCCGCCAGTATGCCGCCGTGGCCGTCTGGCCCCATGAAAAGCCGACCCTTGTCCTCAAGGATGAGGCGTCCATGCTCATCAAGCGCCGGCCACATACCCTGCATGAAAAACATGACGCGGGACGGATCGAGTCCAAAAAACGAGTTCTGATCGAAAAATGTTTTTGTGGTGGCGTCGTTTGAGGGGCTTGTCATGATGTAGAAGGGAATCTTTGAGCCATATTTGCGTTCAAGGGCGAGTATTTTGCGGCAATGAATGGAAAAGAGGGTTGCTCCGGTGATAGGAGCGAGTGGCAGGCATCCTTTGGGCCCCTCGAAGCCCAGTCTTGACCCTTGGCCGCCGGCAACGAGGATGACTCCGACCTGGCCCTTGCGGATAGCTGTCTCTCCTTCGTTCCTTGCGGTTGTTGTCTCAGACTCTGAGGGATTTTCGACGGGTGCCGGTGCAATGGCGTCAGTTGGGGCAGCCGCTTTGTTCTTGAGCACTGATTTCATTTTTTCCAGAGCCGTCCAGTCCATTGATGCGATTTGTTCCGCCAAAGTTCGTCTCTGGTTTTCCGAGAGTTCGTCCCAGAATCGCAACACATGCTCCTGGCCATGTCTTGCGGTTATTTCCCTAAGTCTGTTTACGTCTGCGCCGCACATAATGAATAACACCTTACAGTTTATTCAACCTCCAGTCTTGAGGTTTTCTTTATTGATCGTGTCAAACTTCTGGTGCAGTTCGCGTCTCAATATCTCAAGCCGGTTCTCTTCGTCTACAGGCAACACCACATGCTTGCTCTTGAGAAAGTCTATTACTTCAAGAGCGCGGGCCGGTTGACTCATTTCAGCATACAGTTCGGCCAAATGGGCATATATTGTGTAATTGCCTTGGAAGGAAGTAATTCCTTTCTGAAACGCCTTTTCTGATTCGGCGAATGCGCCTTTCTTCATCAGAATAACAGCAAGTGTATCCCATGATCGGGAACTCGCTCCCGGCATGGAGACGCATTCTCTGGCGAGCGCTTCGGCTTCTTCGATGTTGTTCTGTTTCTGGAGAAGCCATGCCAAGTCGTTGAGCGCTTCCGGCAATCTCGTTCTTCTGAGGCTCTTACGGTACGACGCTTCGGCCAGTGCGTATTCGCCGTCATGCATTTGGAGGCTCCCCATGATGTAATTGCCATAAGCGTTATCAGGATCTGTGCGAAGCAGCCTTTTCACGTTCTCTTTGGCTTTCTTGACATCCAGGTCTAAAACATTCAGCCTGAGAATGAGTTCAAGAACATATGTATTGTCAGGGACAAATGACGCAGCCTTTTCAAAATGAATACTGGCGGCTTTCAGGTCATTCTGCAGAATGGAGCGGTGGCCCCTTGCCAGATAGAGGATGTAGTTTGTCTCACTACCTGGCAATGATTCAAGACTCTTTATGCACTGTTCAAGCCCCTCGGTGTCGCCGAGCCTTGCAAGAACCCACACCAGAAGGCCCCACCCTCTGATCATCTCTGGTCTTTGCTCCGTCACACTTCTCAGAATCGCCCTGGCTTCTTGGAGTTTACCATGTGCAATCATTAGTTCGGCGCGTTCCAGCTCGGTGACGCTTCTGGCTGCGCCGCTTCTTTCGGCTTTTTTGATGAACTCCTCTGCCTCTTCCAATCGCCCCTTTCTGACAGATAGTCGCGCCATTCCCAAAAGAGCTGCGCGGTCGGCAGGATCCTCCATCAAGATCTCACGATAAATGTTCTCGCTATCCGCCTGGTCCTCAGCCGCAAATGAAATGCCTGCAATCGCTCGTTTAATCGCGCCATGCTCATGAGTCGGCATCAGCGCCAGGGCTTTGCGGATTTCAGAAATGGCCATCTTGGATTGGCCCGTAAAAGCCCAGATCCAACCCATCTGAATAAAAGCTTCGGGCATTCTGACATAGCCGTACTGCTGTGCCAGAGCCCACATACTGGCCTCAGAGCGCCGCGAAGAAATCAGTTCAGAAAGATCGCGACGCACCATTTCAGCAGATTCGGTCTCAAAGCCCCTGTCTATCATCGCTGATTGGTTAAGGAGCGCGCTGATATTATCTGGGCAAAATTTCCTTGATTCTTGATAGCAGGCAAAGGCCATCTCGCGATCACCTTTGTCCTCCAGCAGCACGCCGAGGTTATTTGCAACCAAACTGGCATGTCTGAGTATGTGTTCTCGAAAAGCCAGAAATACCGCTTTGTTTAGCCTGGCTTGCTTCATATGGGCGCTAAAAACTGGCCAGAACTTTTCATGTTTTTCAAAGATCTCGTTAGCCTGGACGGCCTGGGTGTCTCTTGCTCCAAAGAAGACCAATTTGTTTGGAACCGGCATGCAGCCCGCGCGCGCCCACAAATCGGCTGGCGCCATTATGGCCACATCCTCAATCGAGTTGGTCTCTTCCGCGAGCCACTCCTGAAGAAAATAGAATGCTCCCAGCTCGAGAAGATTGCGCCACCGAGGTTCCGCAAAGAAACCATTTAGATATCTTCGATAGTACTCATTACCCATCGAAGACGCGTCGAGCAACTGAACTTTCACCTTTTTATCGTGAGCAGCAACAAGGAGTTGAACATCCATCATGCCGTCTGTGACCAGCCACTTCCGTCCATCAAGAGAGTCAACAACGGCGTTTGCCGTGATCCCGACGATACGTGCATCCCGGGCATCTGCCTCTCTTGCGTTGCGTGGAATAGCAACAACAATAAGCAGCGCAGCTCCTGCAACAGCCAATCGGCCACCCAGGGTGCGAAAAATATGGCGGGATCCTGCCTCACTTTTTTCCTCCTCGCCCCAGCCAAAAAGCAGACACCAGTATGAAATCAGATATGCAAACAGGGAACCTGCCAGAACATAGGGCATGATTGGAATGTGTCCTGGACCCATCAACGCCCACGGCGAGAAGTCCGCTCCAAGCAGAATTCCAATCAGGACAATCGTCATGATGAGATGTAGAATAATGTGCTCCCATCCAGCATCTTGGTTGAACGATTGTCTGGCTGTCGCCAGCACTGTCAACCATGGCAGCACGATCGTGATTGCCGCAATTAGCCATCCAGCGTGGCCAACCGATTGTCCAATGAGGTAGAGCTGGTCCCTCCACATGAACCACACTATCTGAAAATAGCTTTCGTATCCTCTAACGTAGTAACCTTGGGTGCCGTAAAAGAGCCATGCCGTGAACAAGTAAAAAGCGAACGCGACCGCAGGGGCGAGAAAGAGAGGGAAAAGCGAACGGACGGAAAGTATTTCTCTTTGCCAGAGAATAATCACTGCTATCAGGCCGGCGAGAGGGGCAAAAACGATGAGAGTTGCGTATTCAACTACGCCCAGCCCGTATAGAAGAGAAAACCAGGCAAGCCGCGAGAGGGATGGTGTTTTGGCATAATCCACAAGAAGTGTGGCAAGACAGACAGCATACGCCACATGAAATGTGGAAGGGTGAGCCTTGTTCGAACTGAACCAAAAAGCAACGGAGAATGCCACGTAGGCCGATGCCAATAAAGCCGAAAGCCTGATGAGAACCGTCAGTTTGTGTTTGTTGACAGTGCTTGGCGGCATTGCGGCGCGTAGAAGATCGGCTGTCAAGAGATACATTAAACCTGTCGCCAAAGCGCCAAATAGCGCGGACAGGACGTTAAGCCGAACAGCCAGGGAGGAGAAAGGGATGGCAGCAACTAGTCTTACCAGCCCATGCCATAAAGGAAAATCAGGCGTCAGTTTCGGCAATAGCCCGCAGTGCTGCGTAATCAGCATCGCGGATTCTCCCGGATAGGCGCATGGACTCAGAGTCAGAAGGTATGCGAGCAAAGCAATGGCACCGATGCCAAAGGCTATCAGTCGGTCAGGCCATCTGGACTCCGGATCATTCATGGAGAGAAGTGTCGGAGACTATACTCCATTAGGCCGTGCCATACAATGTGAAAAGCTTCTGCTGTGAACTCGTTGCAGTAAAGCCGATAGAAGCTCACATGGGACCACGTGTCACTTTAACGAAGGTGGCTTTGGAGGTGTGCGCAATGCACCGAGTTGCTTAAGAGCTTCTTCCGCCTTAACTGCGCACGGAGGGCAAAGGTTCAGCGATTTTTCGTCAAGCTCGGCTTCGGATCTGGCCACACTCATCGCGCAGCGTGGAAACACGCAAATTCCCACGCCCAATAATTGAGCCACCATTCGGACTGACTCTCTTTGAATACGTTCAGTATGGAGCGCCTCGAGTGATCTGCTCCCGGCTGACGCTTTGGTTGGTTTGGAAGCTGCGATGTTGATCACTGCCACGCCATAACCCTTGTAGGCCTTTTCAACGAAAGAGCTCCCAGGCATGTCAGTCAGAACAAGCAGGAATAGCGTATCTGGCGACCTTTCATTTGAAAGGCGCGAGATTTCATCAATGGAACTGGGATCTTTCAATGGCGCCATTCTGCCGCCTATTGAAAACTCACATTGGAAGCTTGTTGAGAGGAGTTTGACGACTTTAGAAAGGATATTCGTATCTCCGTCGCCGGCCCAAGCGATCTGTATTTTCTTGGCGGGCTCCTTGGCAGTAACGGTCTGCGCCAGACTGTCGTTCAGGAAGAGAGACATCTGCGAAACAAGCAGCAATATGAAGGACAAAGTCGGTGTGATATTCATTTTTGAACTCCATAATCAAAGCCCCTCGATCATCATTCGAGGGGCTTCACGAGGGACAAATCACAATTTTTCCGGACCCACCTACCCGCTCTTTCGACGCCATCTTCTGGCACCTGCGAACAAAGCCACACACCCGACACCAAACAAGCCTGCCACACCTGGCTCCGGCACCATGAGAGTTGTTGAAAAATCGTCATTTAGAAAGAAGTAATCTATCGCAGGTATGACGCCGTTGCCGGCTATTACGAAATTAGTGCTGTTCCCATAATAAAGAGGCGACGCGGGAATATATCCGGTTCCTGCCGCTCGCGAAGGGCCCTCCCAAGCGCGTATAAAATACTGTGCGCCGTTCGGTTGAGTATTCGTATATGATGCTGCACCTGTATTGGCAAAGCGACCGGGTCTCTGCGCTGGCGGATACCCATAACCTATCCACGACCATGCCACCATCACATCATCGTCGCTTGTACCGGTATTATTGGACACATCAACAGGGTCAGGACCGTCTCCTGCGGAGTCCCAAATCAGCTGCACCAAATAGCTTAAGCCATCCCCAAATGGAACGGCCGAAAGAGGATTTGTCGTCGAATGGTCATAGATCCGATGGCTCCCCGTTGTTGACCACTCGACCAAGTTATCGCCACTGCAGCTCAGGCATAAGAAAACGGCTGTAATCAAAATAAACACGCCGCCGCTGATCAATCTCTTACTCTTGTTGTTCATCGAATGAATCCTCCCTCTCCTAGTGAGTGGTCTGTTCGATTGCCTCACGGCCACAGATATGGCTTCTCCGCTGTCCAAAGAAAATTTGTGCCTCGTGACCTATACCAGAATCCCTTGCCGGGCTCAATCGTATTTGTAAAAACAGTTGGCGGGTTTCCGGGTGCACACCATTTCCAATCAATGGCTGGATCGCCCCACCCGTCGTCATTCAGGAAAGCAGAAATGTAACTCGCACCAGTCCAAATGTAAACCACGTCGGCGGACAAAGGATCCCAGCTTGCCACCAACCCATTTGTCCCCAGCAGCTCATCCAGAGTGAAGGTTGCGTTTGTTGACAACGGGTTCAGGGGGACAGCCAACATCGAAAGCTGGCCGCCTGGGCATGTCACCTTCACGTAGCCCACTGCGTTGACGCTGCTCACCTCCGCGGTCTGCGATAAAGCTATTGCGGCAACCATGACAACGACTGCCATGTACCCGATAAGTTTTGTCTTCATCGTGGACACCCCCCTTGCACGCTACATCCATCTCTTATTCTAGTCAGAGTCTAGCTCAAGGTTTCTTATCCGTCAAACCAAAAAAACTTTTTTTGTTCCGCAACTTGCCACTGCCAACCACTCGTCTTAAACTCTTCCGGTTCTCCACCCAGAATCTCATAAGTCTATCATTTTCTAGCAGATCACGTACCAATCTTCATTTTCTATTATTACCAGCCCAAGAACTCAACAGTTTTTTCTTTTCCATGCCCCCGGTTCCAGGAACTTGCTCTATGAAACCGACGCAAAATGCGCTCAAAATCTGTCTATTCTCCGCCACCCCCAGCCGCACCCGATTCATCCAGTGGTGGCAATACACCTTCCGCCACGAGCTGATCATCCATTTCCTTGGTCAGAGGAATCGGCAGCGGAGGCGGAGCACCATCCCCTGCGGCATTCTGCCTGATTATTTCCATCTGATATTCCTTCAGGTGTTGCTCCAATTCTTCAGGACTGATCTTGCTGCGCTCTTCTATCTGTTTCATCAACCTTGCTTCTCTGGCCTCGCGACGCAGTCTCAATCGCTCAATATATGAAACACGCGTTAACCCACTGGTTGCACTGGACGCAGCAACTGTCACCTCCACCGGAACAGTGACGCCAGCGGATGCGGCTGGTTTATTGCCAGCACTGTTTACCTGGCCATTCATGTCTATCCAACACTCCTCCGCGCCTTTGCGTAGGAGCGCGCATCCTTTGTCATAATCTGCGTCCACCACCGTAAGGCCGTCTTCCGCCCCACCGACCGGCAGGAAATACTGCTTCTTGCTTGCAAGATCCACTAACCCCACCCTCACCCCGAAGCTTGGAGTTTTTGTGACAAGAACAAGCCTTAAATCCTTAAAAGCCTTGAAAGGCTCGAGAGGCTGCGTCACAATGCCGTTTGTAGAGGACGGCTCAGGTGGAGGCTCACCAAACGGGCGTCGCTCGAGGATCACCGCATACCTGGAAAAATCCGGGCTGTGACCAGCCACAGCCGAATATCGCGGCACGAGAAGCGCCACAAACAACATCACACGTATGACCCGCATGGTCTCATTCTATCCCCGCACGCGTCCTGCCATCAAGCACAAAGATCACAGGCTATCGCCGGAGCATAACGCCAAAGGCACAGCAGCGCCGCATCATCAGCCCATGAACGATCCAGCCTCATGATCTTGATTTGTGTTTACATACTGGTAGTTTCGACCTCCGGCCTTTGCTCAATTCTGAGGCGCCTCGATTTTTTCTTGGATGCCGCTTTTCTGATCCGCGCCGGTCTCGTTCCCCACCCCATCCAGCGACAGATACGGCGCCAGTTCTTCGGCAGAAAGATCAGGCGCTGCTATGTCATCATCGGTTCCAGCTTCGCCATCGGGACCACAAGAGAAGAGGGAGAAAGTTTGTCCATCAGACATGTAAACGTACCTTGTCCGCCATGGATCAGAACGCAGGTGCGTGATGTAGTGTCCTCGCCAACCCGAGGCGCCGGGATTGCTGACCAGGGCAAGAAGTCCTTCCTGGGTGGTAGGATATCTTCCGCAGTCTCTGCGAAACCTTTCAAGAGCAATTCTAACCACGGTCAGTTCATTGTGAGCCGTTTCGTATCTTTTCTGCACAATTGCCATCTGGCCGGTGGGGAAAGAAAACCGCACCATGAAAATTCCGCTTACCGCAAGCATAAGGCCGAGAAGTCCCAGCGCTATGACAGGTTTTCGCTCAGAAAAGAGCTGGCCAATATGCGAAGCAGCGGAACCCCCATCATCCCTTTGCCGTACGAGACGGCGTCGTGCAGAGGGTCTGTCCTGAAGTTTGGACCGCTCAAGCTGGCCGGGCATGACAATAACGCGGCCGCAGTGGGGGCAGAAACGCGGTTTCGTTTCGCTCGTAATTTCCTTCCTGCAATATCCGCATATGAGCTTCACTGCAAAAGCTCCTGCGTGTTGTTCGCTCGACTGACGCTATTTGTATGCTGCGA
>CALETX010000100.1 GCA_937920455.1 uncultured bacterium | reverse complement strand
GAAGCCGCGCGCAAGGCCCGAGAGGATGTGCGCAAGCTTTCCGCATTTTTCCGTCCTCAGCCTAGAGATGGAGTTCATGCTGTGCAAATGAATGAAGTCGTCGCGCGTGCGATAGAGATGACGCGTCCGAGGTGGAAAAATGTGGCCGAGGCCGACAGTGCTGCGATCACCATCTCAACCAGCCTTGCGCCGGTTCCACCGGTAAGGGGGTAGTCTCAAGATCTTGAAGAGTGCATTGCGGGTCTGATCATCAATGCGGTAGAAGCCATGCCAAACGGCGGCAGGCTGACGATTTCCACAAGGCTTAATGAAAACAAAACCGTAGTGCTTGACATCCAGGACACTGGAGAGGGCATGAGCGAGGATGTGCTGGCTCGTTGTTTGGAACCGTTCTTCTCCACTAAAGGTCTTGACGGAACCGGCATGGGGCTAACAGTGGCAAACACTGTTGTTCGTGGGTATGGCGGCTCCCTTGATGTAAAAAGCGTCAAAGGAAAGGGCACGACTGTAACAATCGCCTTGCCGGTGTGGGAGGCTGGTGGAGATGACGACTCATATAAAAATCCTGTTCCAGTGACGAGAAAGCTATCCATTCTGGTGGTGGATGATGAGCCATGGACACTGGACGTGGTGTCGCGCATGCTTTCTGCCGAGGGACACGCGGTCACAACCGCCGAAAACGGAACAGCGGGTCTGCAGAAGGCGCGGACAGGCTCCTATGACGTTGTTATAACAGATCGAGCCATGCCTGACATGGTCGGCGACGATCTGGCGGCCAGCATCAAAGCCTTTCGGCCGAGCACGGGCGTGATACTCCTCACCGGCTTTGGAGACATTATGCTGGCCCAAAAGAAACTGCCGAAGGGTGTGGACGTGGTTCTTCCCAAGCCCCTTACGGCCGAAGACCTTTTTTTGGCCGTTTCGAGAGTGGCTCCTAAGGACAAGAAATGAGCCAAATACCGCCGTTTGCAGGAAGATGACTTTCAGTCGAGCAATTGTTCAGAGGTTCTTGGTTGTCAATCACAGTGCCACGGCGCGGCGCATAAGTCTTGGTCAGAAAAAAGTTAAGGCGCAAATAAATGTCAACAACCATTGTCTCCCGAGAGATGTAAAAAGTGTATGCCGACACATGTCAGAGTACTCCTAGAGCAAGAGTCGGGCTGCAGGGGCGTGTCCCATCGGTTCAAAACCATTTGCTAGAAATTCGATTTCGGGTTATTGTGGCGGGCCTGATTCATCGGAGGTAGAAATGCTTAAGTTCAATGCCGGTTACAACACGTTTGATTTTGACTCGTATGCGGTCCAGCTTGAAGACCGAGCAGAACCTGATCTTTTCAGAGATATCTTCCCGTATTCCGAGGTCCCGCGGATCGGCTTCAATCACCGCCTTGTACCGATGCGGATGCCGGCTAGGATCTGGATAACCGATACCTCGTTTCGCGATGGCCAGCAGTCTATGCCTCCCTACACAGTCAAGCAAGTGGTGGACCTCTACAAAATGCTTCACCGGCTTGGCGGAGCGGGAGGAGCGATCAGGCAGGCTGAATTCTTCCTCTACACGAAGAAGGATCAGAAGATCATCGAGCAGGTGCAAGAGCTCGGTTATCGTTATCCGGAGGTCACCGGCTGGATACGCGCCAACAAGAATGACTTGGCTCTTGTAAAGAAGCTTGGCTTGAGGGAAACCGGGGTCCTGACATCTGTTTCTGATTATCATATCTTCCTGAAGCTCAAGATGACGCGGAGGAAGGCCATGGAATCCTACATGGCTATAGTGAAAGAAGCTCTGGATGCTGGCGTGATTCCGAGATGCCACTTTGAAGACGCCACCAGAGCGGATTTCTACGGTTTTGTTGTGCCGTTCGCGCATGAACTCATGAAGTTGGCCGAACAGAGTAAGTCTATTATCAAGATCCGCGTATGTGACACGCTGGGTTTAGGCGTGCCTTTTCCAGGTGTCGCAATGCCGAGGTCTGTGCCTGGTCTGATATACGGTCTTGCATACTATGCTGGAGTGCCTTCGGAGTGGATGGAGTGGCACGGCCATAATGACTTTCACCTCGTTACGGCTAATGCCGTGACGGCTTGGCTGTATGGCTGCAGCGCAGCCAACGGGACAATACTTGGCATAGGTGAGCGCACGGGGAATCCACCATTGGAGAGTTTAGTGTTGAGTTATCTGGAGCTGAGGGGGAATGACCTTGGCATTGACACGACGGTTATAACCGAGATAGCCGAATATTTTGAAAAGGAGCTGGGCGTAACTATCCCTCCAAATCAGCCTATCGTCGGCAGGGATTTCAACATGACAAGGGCTGGAATTCATGCGGACGGATTGCTGAAGGATGAAGAAATATACAACATCTTTGACACGGCCAAGATTCTCAACCGGCCGGTTTCAATCTCAATTACCGACAAGAGCGGACTGGCTGGTATCGCTTTGTGGATTCACAACAAAGTTGGTCGTGGCGCTCAGCTTCATAAGGATCATCCGGGCATCAAAAGAATACACAAATGGATAATGCGCCAGTACGCTTGCGGCAGAACCACTCCTATCTCCGATCAGGAGATGATAAGATTGGTTCGGAAACATCTCGCCGACTGGCTCAAGGAGAGCGGATTTGACATATGAGATACTGATATACGGTCATCCGGCGCTACGGCGAAAGGCTGCGCCGGTTGTGAATGTAAATCGCGATATCGTTCGACTTGCCGAGGATCTGTTGAATACGATGCGCAGAGCAAAGGGGCTCGGCCTCGCAGCCTCCCAAGTCGGCAGGCCGGAGGCTGTATGTGTCATTGAAATCCCGGCAGAGTTAGATGCCAGAGGTGGCAAGCGGGAGAATCCTGACGTTTACATGCCGCTTGTTCTGATCAATCCCGAGCTTGTAGATGCACGCGGCACGCAGGTGGGCCAGGAAGGATGCCTGAGCTTTCCCGAAATATTTATCGAATTAGAGCGCCCCTATGAAGTGACGGTCTCTTACTCCGACCTGGAGGGGAGGCGCACACAGGTTGCGGGTCGGGGCTTGTTAGCGCGAGCGATACTGCACGAGATGGAACATCTTGCAGGTGTGCTTCTCGTTGATCATATGTCGCCTGTTCAGAAGTTGAGCGCTGCTCCTCGCCTCAAGAAACTGAAGAAAGAGGCGAGGCATCGCCTTCCGAAGGACGTTGTTGCTCGCAGGACGTCTTGCCGCTAACAACATCAGCGGATTGCTGTGGTCCTTCCCCTGCGGCAGAGCATTCGGGTCTAGTCGGCGTTATTCCTCTCGCCGCGTTTCTTGCCAGAAACTCGCGGGCTAGCGTGGAATAGGCCTTGGCGCCGGTCGAATGGCTATCGTAGATGATCACAGGTTGGCCATAACTTGGAGCCTCGCCGAGCCTCACGTTACGGGGGATGACGGTGCGATAAACTTTCTCTCCAAAATGTTTTCTGACTTCATCAACGACCGCTTGAGAGAGATTGGTTCGACCATCGTACATGGTCATAACTATGCCATCTATCTCAAGCGTTGGATTTGCGCCTCCAAGGCGGATGCGGTCAATGAGTCTGGTGATCACACTCAGCCCTTCGAGCGCATAGTACTCGCATTGCATTGGAATTAACATCGAATGCGCGGCCGTAAGAGCATTCATCGTGAGAATCCCCAGTGATGGCGGGCAATCCACGAAGACGAAATCAAATATTCTATTCTGGACAAATGGAGCCAGGACACTGCCAAGGCAGTGGAGGTAGTTGTCAAGGCGGGCAATTTCAACCTCAGAGCCGGCAAGATCGAGATCGGCTGGGATAATGTGGACTCCCTCAACGGGAGTGGGGACGGCAAGTGAATCGGACGGGTGCTCACCAATGAGCGCGCGATACAAACCGGCGGCATTGTCATGAGGAACCCCCAGTCCGCTTGTTGCATTGGCCTGAGGATCAAGATCCACTACCAGAACGGTTTTTTTGAGCATTGCCAGACATGAGGCAAGGTTTATGACTGTTGTGGTTTTGCCCACTCCGCCTTTTTGATTGGCTACAGCTATGACACGGGTTTCTGGCCGTGGCACTTGAGGTTGCTCCTGGTTCGTAGCCTGCTTCATCCTCTTTGATGTTTTAGAAAACCTTCAAAATAGTCTCATAACTGCGGCGACATTGCGTTTCTGAGATCACGAAGGCTTTATCATTCCCATTTTTCTGGCGTAACCAAAAATACCGCCGGCCTCGATCACTTCCCTGACAGGCCCAGGATCCCTTATGGGGACTGTTGCACCTGTAGCCAGATTCCTGAGCACCAGTTTTGACATATCCAACTCTGCCTCAGCGCCTGTTTCAAACACCTCTGTGGCTGAATGGACAGTCTCTATGGGAAGGATTTCGCCGGTGGCTATGGCATTTCTGAAGAAAATCCGGGCAAAAGACTCGGCGACCACCGCCGCGACTCCTGCCGCGCCGAGAGCAACAGGAGCATGTTCCCTCGACGATCCGCACCCAAAGTTTCTGCCCGCCACTATGATTCGATATACGGACGTCTCCTTACCCGGTTCAACAAAATGAGGAAGATCGTTCGGAAGTCCGGCCAAGGCATAGGTGCCGAGCTTTCGGTATTCGTCAGGAATGGTCGGAACGAGGTTCAGGTAGCAGGCAGGTATGATCTGGTCAGTGTCTATATTATCGCCGAGAACATAAACCTTTCCCCTTATAGTGGCTTCGAACGTCTTCACGTTGCGCTGCCTTTCACGAGAGATCTCTGGGATCAGTTATCCGACCCGTGACCGCTGATGCGGCAACGGTGAACGGCGAGGCGAGATATATTTTTGCCTCTTTTGACCCCATCCTTCCTATAAAGTTTCTGTTTGTCGTGCTTATAACAGTTTCGTTGCCAGTGGTCCGCCCATAGGTATCTTCAGGACCACCAAGACATGCTGCACAGGACGGCGGCGCAAGAGGCTCGCAGCCCGCTTCGGAAAAAATGTCAGCAAGTGTTTTCCCGCCGATCCTGTCATTATTAATTGCTCGGGCAACTTCCGCGGTCGCGGGTACCAGGAACGTTTTGATTGAAACCCGTCTTCCCATAAGAACAGACGCCGCCATTCTGAAGTCAGAAATCTTTCCGCCTGTGCATGATCCTATATACGCCTGATCTAGTTTTACAGCCGCGCAGTCTCTTGCCCTAGAGTAGTTCGAGGGAAGGTGAGGTGTTGCCACGCATGGCTCGAACGACGACGCTTCATACAGGAGGGTTTTGAAGACTTTTGCGTCAGGGTCTCCGTATACAGGTTGAAATGGATGTTGGGCCCGGCCGCTGACAAAAGCCAGGGTTTTTTCGTCGGGAGCAACGATCCCATTCTTGGCTCCGGCTTCTACGGCCATATTGCAGATCGTCATACGATCTTCGATGCTCAACTTTGAGACCGTGTCTCCGCAGAATTCCATGGCTGCGTAAGTTGCGCCGTCAACTCCTATATCGCCGATGATACGTAAGATGATATCCTTGCCCGTGACAAATTGCGGAATATCTCCATTGATCACGAATCGGAAAGTGGGCGGCACCTTAATCAGTAGTTTGCCGGTTCCAAGCACAAAGCCTGCGTCGGTGTTGCCTATCCCTGTTGCGAAAGCTCCGAACGCGCCGTGGGTGCATGTATGGGAAT
>CALETX010000099.1 GCA_937920455.1 uncultured bacterium | reverse complement strand
TGCATGCTATGACAGGGCCTTAGCTCTGGACAATTCCATTGCCGATGCATGGAACGGTCGCGGCTATGCGCTTGCCGCCCTCAACAAATACGACGCCGCCAAGGATTCATTCCAGCATGCGCTGCGCGTAAAACCGAACTTCGCCTACGCATGGAGCGGACTCGGCATGATCTGGAATGTGTCAGGCCGCTACGATGAGGCATTCAGTGCCTGCAAACACGCAGCCGAACTTGATCCCTCCCTGGCACAAGCCTGGTTCCACATGGCTTCTGCCCTGGCATTAAGCCCTATGCCCATCGCGGACGCCAGTGACAGGACCGCAGCATCATGCCTTTGCCGTGCTGTTCATCTGCAGGAGACTTTCAGGCAGACGTTCCCATTACCCCCTGCTTCCCTGCTCTCCATGGCCACAGAACTTGATCTCCCTCTCCTCGTCCTCCGTATCATAGAAAAGGAACCGTCAATATCCCCCTCTCAAATCTCTAGCAGCACTGCACGAACAATCAGCCAGGCTAGACTGATAGCAAGTATCATCGAGCGAATCACGTCCATCGCCGGTCTCGAGGAGGCAGACCGCGAACTGCTGTGTGGCATCGTGAATCTGCTGAATGGCGATCCGATGCGCGCTCACGCCCACCTCGAACATGCCGACACACTCGATGAAAACAGAGCGGCGACTCAATATTTTCTCGTCAGATCCCTGGCCAACTTTTGTGAACCGGCAGAAAAAGAAATTGCATTTGCGCTCGATGTCGCGCGGAAAACACGAGTCTGCGCGCCGCCTCGCAACACTGAACAAGTTTATTATTCCGCCTTAATTCTCGATTTTGCTGCTCACGCTGCTGAAGCACAAGAAACTCTTGTGTCTGCAACCGACCATCTGCCATCCCTTTACACTGTCTGGCATATTCTGTGCCGGCTCGATAACCCACTGCAACACAGGATGCTCAGTCATATCCTTTACCTGGAGTCCCAAAAGGGAACATTCTTGAAGCGCGGTCACGACAGGGTATGGAGAACGGCCTCTGCCCCAAGGCTAATGATCGAATCTGCTAACCTTCCGGAGGCTATTCGTCTGGCAGCCCATTTCTTCGAACTTTCAAACATCCTTGCGGCCGCCGCCAAGGCGGCGAATAGCGCAGCGCAGGATTACTGAGCACTCCGACAAATTGGACTCAGCCGAAGACCGGTTGCTTCATTGCAGACAAAAGGTATGCCTGCGCCTCAGTTAGAAACATGGAGTGTTTTAGAACGTCAAAATCCTGAGTCCATCACTGAACAACAGCTTGAGTCCGTTCAGTTGACCAGGATATCAAGGGAAACAACGGCCATTGGCGGACCCTCTTTGCATGCTACGATCGTATTATCGCCGTTTCGCAGCACTGTTGGGCTGATCACCCATTTTGCCATATACAAGGACTCGTTGGTCTTCGCGCCATAACCCCCATTCTTCACGTTCTCAACACTTGTGGCGGGGCCAGCACTGCGACCGTTCACATGGAGCCACAGCGCACAAGACATGTCGCATGACTCAGCCGCAAAAAAGAACTTAGGCCTGCGCCACTGCGTCCTCAGCTTCCGCCATCATCTATAACGAAAACACTCTGGAATAATTGGTCGGTAGAATGCACGGCACCTGTGCCGGTCCATCAACTTCGGCAACAGGCGAGCCTGATGTCACGGTATACGTCTTTGGCCTTCCACTCAGAGTGCTTGCCGACGCCAGATCGCGGATAATTCCGAAAAAGCGGCTCCCGCCTCGGCGTCTTTGCCATTGCGCAGAAAAAAAAGAATTCAAGCCCATCAGCTCCTGCGGCATGATATGCCGGAAGTCCCCGCATCAGCCGCTCATCCAGCGGCAGATACCGTGCCTCGCATAATTCGCGCCTGTCCGTCGTGAAGTCGGTCGAAACATAGACCGACACATCAGCCCCAACTGCCGAACGGTATTCTTCAACAGCCACATGCCAGCAGGTATTTAAAAAAAGGGCCGCACGTTATTTCATCAATAATGCGACGCCTGGCCCACTCGCCGACATCAAATCCAAGCTCCCATGCAGAAGCCGGAGTGGCGGCAGTTCTCGGCACCAATTCAATGAGTCTGCCCGCTGAATAAGCATCTTGCTAACATCCGTCAGGAAAGATGTCATAATCTGGCAGTGCTCCTCGAAGCAGGAACATCATCGTTAGGAACCAGACCGAAAAAAAACGCGCTTTCCCGGTTCATAGCCATCCCAGAAAGTTTGCCACACTCTTGACGGATAGTTTGCCCGCAGCGCATTTGGATTGATGAGTATTACATCCACGCCAGCAGACGAGATTTCGTCAATCATCGCATCCACATGCCATGGCTCGATCGGCTCCTTGGTTATGTAAAAAAGATTCGCGCAGTCCTGATTGTATGCGATTCAAAAATGGCTAGTTGTCATTTCATTGCGTGCGGTGGACATTGATTACCCTCCCCGCAGATCTGTCAGCGTTTTGCTCGCAAGACAGCTCTTGTCGCGCCAGGAGAAAACGTCAACATTCCACTACCGCCCTTCGTCTCCTGCCATCTTACATCCCTCCCAGATCCCTCTCCTAGAGCCCATCTGCCGGCAGCTCTTATTTCCACTTCAGCAGTCTGTTGGCGGGGCTCTATTTTCGCGATTATCCTCTCCCTGCCATATTCGATCTGAATAGGAACCGGCGTATGCGCACTCAAGATCGAGGACTCAA
>CALETX010000098.1 GCA_937920455.1 uncultured bacterium | reverse complement strand
AGCTGGCGGTCATTTCTATGGCGCTTAGGAGTGGTCGGTGCTGCACTTCCGTCGGCCCCTTTATTGGTCGGCCAAGCTGATTCTGCAGATTTTGGCAGGGATGACGGCGGCGAGGAAAGGACGTTTACAGAGGACACGAAGGCGCCGCTTCCTCATGTGGCACATGAGGCGGACGTAGTTGTGGCGGGCGGCGGGATGGCAGGTTTCGGAGCAGCATGGGCTGCGGCCAAGGCCGGGGCGCGGGTGCTGTTGCTCGATAATCACAACGCGCCTGGAGGGATTTACACGTTCCACGGTATCCAGGGCATGACCAAACTCTTCTATGCGCCCGACGGGCGTACGCAAGTCATGCGCGGCGTGCTCCAGGAGATGGTCGAGCGTTATGCGCGCGCAGAGGGCTGGAAGTGGGACTGGGAACGCTACAGCGGCTATTGGGCGCCGGGGTGGACATGGTGGTGCTATGATGCCGAGCTTCTCAAGCTGGTACTGACCGAAATGCTCGAGGAAGTCGGCGTCAGTATGCTTTTTAATGTGTGGGTAACGCGGGCGGTTATGGAGGGAGATAAGGTTAAGGGGGTTGTATATGAAGATAAGGAAGGGGGGCATGTGGTTCTGGGACGCTGCGTGGTAGATAGCACCGGCGATGCCTTAGTTTCCCTCACGGCTGGAGTACCAATGCAGCCGCTACCCCACCCAGAGCAGGGTTTTTCCAGCACATTTCTTTTTAGGGTCGGAAACGTAGACGGAGAGCGACTGGTCCGCTATATCGAGGAAAACCCGAGCGAGATCGGCGCGTACGGAGGGGATGTGCGGGAATATGAAAAGCGGGTGCAGCGCCTGGCGCGCGAGTGGCGCGAATTCGGAATGCTGGCGCTGCCGGACGCGGCCGGTTCAACCCTGAAAAGATGCGTCGAGCGCGCCGTAGCCGAGCAGGGTTTCAGAAAGGATTACCTGGGAATCTCAGCGCTTGACCGGCTCGGCATTCAAGGCATTCGCAGAACCGGTATTGTCCAGATTAACACAGGATTGCTAGGCCCCAGGAATCTGTCGGCCAAGGAACTGACCGATTGCCAGATCCGCGGACGCAAGGCGGCCTACTTTGTGCTCGATCGCCTGCTGCGTCCATGCGTACCGGGGTTTGAGCGCGCGGTAATTGTTTCGACGACTGTGGAACTTGGCGTGCGCACGTCTCGCAAAATTACGGCGGAATTCAATCCGACATCAAAAGATCTCTCAGTTCCTCAGCCAGATACGGTAGCGGTATTTTGCCCCGACCAGAGTGGACTTGCAGACATACCGTACCGGGCATTGGTGCCTAAGGGAGCGGAATACCTCCTGGTAGCGAGCGGCCGTAGTTTTCCCTCCGCCGGACAAATTGCTCATCCTTACCGGGAGGGCGCAGCAACGCTGCTAATGGGTCAGGGTGCGGGTGTTGCTGCGGCGCTTGTGGCACGAACGGGGATAGCTCCACGTTCCCTCGATATCGGCCTGATACAGAAAACTCTTCTATCTCAGAACGTCTATCTTGGAGACGCGTCGCGCCTCGCGCGTCTTGGTCTTACAGATGCCAGAGGGGCCGAGTAAGAACCCGAACCGGAGTGTGTGCTGTAGTTAGCGGGTTTTTCAGCCCCCGGATTGATGGCGTGCCCCCTGAGGTGTCCGATCGCGCAAAATGCGACAAAAAATGCGCAAATTGGGAGTGTTTGGGTGAGGGGGAAATGGGATATTGAAACAGAAGAAGAGCAACTGTCTCTCGGAGTTCCTGGCTGATGAGCAATATTGAAAGCGCTATTGTCCATGCGCGGATGCTGCGAGAGCATTATCTTCGAGATCCGCACCGTCCCGGCTACCACCTGATTGTACCAGAAGGGATGCATAGTCCTGTTGACCCTAACGGAGCCATTTTCTGGAATGGACGCTATCACCTTTTTTACATTTACCAACATGAGCAACGCCACTACTGGGGCCATGTTTCCAGTCTGGACCTGGTCCATTGGCGGCATCATCTTCCGGCCTTGGCGCCCGACCCGGACGACGGCGCCGGCGACGGCATTTTCAGCGGCGGTGCCTTTGCGGACCCTCAGGGGCGAGCAGTCATTACATATTGGAAGTTCTCGCCGAAAAGCGGCCTCGGCATTGCGACGAGCACGGACGAGAACCTTGACTTCTGGACGAAGCACCCAGGCAATCCATTGATTCCGGAACTGCCGGGCCGGCGGGGCGTGGCGCTCGTCACGACTCCCGAGGGCGCGGAACGGTTCGCCAGCGGGGCGGACCCCTCAGCCGTCTGGATGCGGGACGGGCGCTACTACGTCGCGACCGGCAACCTGATCGTGATGCACGAAGAAGGGGTGAAGAAGAACAACCCGGCGTATCAGGGCGACACCCTGTACCTTTTCGAGTCGGACGATCTTACGCGGTGGCGATTCCTGGGCGAGTTCTACAAATCCGATCGGCGCTGGACGGCGGCTGACGAGGACTGCATGTGCCCTGATTTCTTCCCGCTGCCCGGAAGCCCTGAGGGTGGGCCGGCCACGGACAAACACATGCTCCTGTTTATTAGCCATAATCACGGGTGCCAGTACTACATCGGGGACTATACCGGCCGCCGTTTCGAGCCGCGCGCGCACGGCCGAATGAGTTGGAAGGATCGCGAGTTTTTCGCGCCGGAAAGCCTGGCGGACCCCAAGGGCCGCCGAATCATGTGGGCCTGGCTGATCAATCCGCGCGGACCGCGTTCGCCGTCCGAATCTCCCGAGAGCGCGGCTCAGGCGGCGGCGGGGTGGTCTGGAGAAATGAGTCTGCCGCGGGTGCTCTGGTTGGGGGAGGATGGCACGTTGCGGATGCGCCCGGTACCGGAACTGGAAGTGTTGCGCTATCGTGGGATCGAATGGCCGTCCAGGGATTTGCCTGGCGGACAACGATGCCCTCTGGAGAAACTGAGCGGGCGATCACTCGAAGTGGAGGCGGAGTTCGAGTTGGGGACGGCTCAGCGGGTCGGCATCGAAGTCTGCTGCGCCATGGACGGCCCGGAGTGCACGCCGATCTTCTACGATGCGGCGGAGGGGACACTGAACGTAGACACACGCCATTCAGGCCCTTTGCAGGGGACGCGGCTTATTGAGTCGGCGCCGTTAAGGTTGCCGCCGGCCGAACCGCTGCGTTTGCGTGTATTTGTGGATCGGTGTATTGTCGAAGTATTTGCCAATGACCGGCAGGCCATAGCACGGCATATTTTCCCATCGGCGGAGAGTGGGACGGTAAGGTTGTTCGCGGATGGCGGCAGTGCGCGTCTGTTGTCGCTGCGGACGTGGCACATGATGCCAAGCAATCCGTGGTGATTTGGTTCATTCGCAAATCGTCTGCAAAGTTGCAACAAAAGGAGACGAGAAAAGTGAAGATGGGAATTCACCATCTCTTTTGCGGTTTGGCTGTTGCATTTTCAATGTCAGCGTCTTCTCCGGCGGCTGAACTGCGGCGCAAGTCTATAGATTTGATGGGAGAGTGGAAACTGCTGCCGTTGCAACTAAGCATAATGCATGAGGATCCCCTGTCACTAACAGGGAGAGATGATGCTGTTGAGCTCATTCAGATGATGGATGAAGATGAGGAAGGCGCCGTTCAGGAGACAAAAGAGCCATGGATTGAACGATGGAAACTATCGCCTCAGAACGGCAAGGCTGCATCTCATGCTGGCCAAGTGTGCAAGCCTGTGCCGGCGGAAGGAAAAATCATGCCGGAAGATGTTCCAACGTTGGCCGAAAAGTGGCTAAAGCACCCCGGATGGTTGACATTGACGGTTCCGGGTGTATGGCAAGACAACAACGCGAACGCGGGTGCTTGGTTGGTAAAAGATGTGGATCTGGGACCAGAAGTCAAAGATCGCGTCTTTATGCTTCGCCTGGAATCGGCGGTGTTCGGCTGTCGTGCGTTTATCAACGGCGTAGAGGCTGGCAAGAAATCGCGTGGGGGCATAGCTCCGATGGCGTTCGATTTGACTTCGGGTGTGCGTGCTGGGACAAACCGGCTGGCGCTCTTGCTTACAACAGTCGCCGCAGAGCTGCAGATGCATCCTGGATGGAAGAATTTTGAGATATGCTTGATGATGCATTCAGCAGGCATTCATGGGCAGAAGGGACAGTACATTGGTTTGTGGCAACGAGCCTCGCTTGATATTAGTCCGCAGGTTTATATTGATTCGCTACTAGCCAAACCGTCCGTTAGCGACAAGCGCTTGCGGGCCGACGTGGAAGTGGTCAATGCCGGAGACAAACTGCGCAGTGTCCGGGTGTGGGCTGAGGTGCGCGGTCGGGGCGCAGACGAGATCAAGGCATGGCCAACCGACGAAGTGTTACTGACTATTCCGGCAAGCGAAGTGACACTGCAGCCCGGCGAACGCAAAACTGTTGAACTGTCTGCGCCGTGGCCGACAGTTCGTTTGTGGTGGCCGCATGATCCCCATCTTTATATCCTACAGGCGTACGCTGCCGACGATGCTCAACACAGCACCGATGTCACATGGGACAGCTTTGGATTTCGCGAGGTGCATATCGAAGGCAATCAATTGCGTCTCAATGGCAAGCGTCTGATCATGCGGGGAGATCATTTCGCAAGGTGGAATAACGTGTTCCGGAGCAAAGCGGAAGCTCGTAAGGCTATTGACGGTCTGGCCTGGGCCAACGGCAACAGCATTCGCACGCATCCCGACCCGGTAGACTCGTTCTTCCTGGAAGCGGCGGACGAGGCGGGGGTTATGTTGCTGGTGCAGGGGCCCTTGGCAGCGGGCGGAAAGGGTACCGGAGATCCGATCGGATGGGGCATTTACAGCGATATGTTCCTACGGTATGTCAAGCACAACCGAAACCATCCTAGTGTCATAATATGGTCCACGGATAATGAGGCCAATGGTATGTCGCCTGGTTATGGCGCTCCATCTATTCCATTCCTTATGGAGCTGGTCAGACGCACGAAAGAGCTGGACCCGACGCGGCCTGTCACATCCAGTCATGGTTTTGAACTGGCGGGAGTAAGCGATTTTATGGACTGCCCAACCGACGGGCCATTCAACGCCAGTCCGCTGGCCCCACGTAACTATCGACGTTTGGAGTCTCACTATCAGATACTGCATCTGCGCAAGCCTGTAATCAATGACGAGTGGTGTGAAGGCCACTCTATTAACAATGCGGCAGTAGTGATGGGCGATGTGGCTTATGTGCACACCGATGCGCGCGACGGCGACGTGCGTTCGGCGCCAGCACGGTGGACTCAGGCGCACGACGTTCATATGGGGGCACTCGAACAGAGACGATGGCCTTTTATAGCTGTTATGCAAACGTTTGGAGATCGTTTCAGCCTCGTCCCGTACGATCCGAAGACAGGCCGGAGCGAACCTTTCAGTTGGGTTCCGGAGATGCGTCAGTATGCCCATAGCGCATTCAAACCCGCGGTGGTGACGCCCGTGGAGTGGAACGGTGGCGCATGGGCTGGCGAGCCCTATGAGCGGCCGGTGATCATAATGAACGACAATTTCTTTTCCCTGAAGGGGAGCTTGGAGTGGTCAGTTCGCGATAGCGAAAAACGGATACTGAAAAAAGGGGAACTGCCGTTCGACCTTCCGGCGGCGACTCACCAGGAGTATATCCTGCGCTTTACCATGCCGGAAGCGTTGAATCCAACTACCTGGACTTTGACGTTCTCTTTGTGCACAGCCGACGGACAGGTCGTTTTCGAGGACGAACATGCCCTTGGTGTGATTCCTCGTCCAGACTTGAAAAAAATTGCGCCTGTAACGATTTGGCCTGCTGCTGGCGCATTTGCGGCGTTGAAGAAAGTTCCATTCGATTACGAAGTGTCTCGTGTTCTTCCAAAGGACCGGCGCCGCGTAGTAGTTGTGCCACCGGCAATTGTGCTTAAACCAGCGCAATGGGCTGAGCTGGAAAGATGGATCGAGGACGGCGGAAGATCGCTGATTCTGAATCGCACGGCGCCACCTCCTCAGTTTCTGGGAACAGAAACAATCATATCCAGGCAATCGTCGGTGATTGCTCATGTGGCCGTTCCGGATCATCCGGTTGTCAAGGACCTGCCAGCGCCGGCGTTGCGTTATTGGCTGGGCGCTGCGGGTCAGTTCTACGATCCATGTCGGGATATTGCCACTAACGCTTCGTTCAACTACGACCGCACCTACGAACAAATTATGCGTCAGGGGAT
>CALETX010000097.1 GCA_937920455.1 uncultured bacterium | reverse complement strand
GTCAGAGTCAACGAGCAGTACGATATTGAGGACAATTCGTTTGCGCATCTGAGATTTCGCGGCGGTGCCGTCATGGCGTTGGATATCAGCTATACCGTCCCCGATTCATTCCCGCACGGGAGGGACCTCTACGTGGCGTTTCGCGGGACTCGCGGCGTTATATCCTGGGCGCCTGCATACGAGGGAGAGTGTGATGTGGTGTTTGTCTGCAGCGATGCTCCTCATCTGGCAGGGTCGCCTATTAGACGTCTGGAGTTCAATCTGCAACAGGTGAAGGGCTATTCGGGATATATGGGCCGACAATATGTTTGTTCTTTCATTGAGGCTGTCCGGACGCACAAATCGCCGCCGATATCGGGCGAGGACGCCGCTGCCGTTCTGGATGTGGTTGAGGCTGTATATCGGTCGGCCCGTCGTGGACGGTGGGAGCCGGTGCGGATGAATCGTGACGCAAAAGGGGGCTGAATGAAAGTCGCCGTGACGGATTACATTGAAGAAGAGCTGGAGTGGGAGGCGCGAAAGCTGTCTGAAGCAAACATCGAGTTTTCGGCTTTTCAACTCAAACATCGTCCAGTGGATGATGTTGTGAAGGCTGTCGGCGACGCGGACGTTCTTGTTGTGAACATGGTGAAGGTGGATGAGCAGATGCTTGAAAGGCTGCCGAAATGCCGCCTTATCATCAGGCATGGCATTGGCTACGACAATGTTGATGTCAATGCGTGCACTAAACTTGGTGTACAGTTCGCCTATCAGCCGGATTATTGCCGTGAGGACGTGGCTGAGCATGCAATCGCTCTTATCATGGCTTGCGCGCGCAAGATTGTTATGGGTCGCAGCATTCTCGAGCGTTCGAGCAAAGCCGGTCAGTGGGATTTTACCGGCCTTTTCCCCATTCCACGCATGCAGGGCAAGACGCTTGGAATCCTGGGTGTCGGGAGGATCGGCGGACGTGTTGCGGCGAAGCTTGCCAGCTTCGGTTTCAGGATAATCGGTTGCGATCCTTATCTGAGTGAGCATAGGAAAAGGGCAACAGGGATAGAATTTGTGGACCTTCACACTCTGCTTCGTTTGTCCGACTTTGTGACCATTCACACTCCTCTAAACGATGAGACTCGGCGGATGATCAACGCGGCCACACTGTCTTTGATGAAGCCGACCGCATTTCTTATCAACACCTCACGCGGAGGGATGGTGGACACGGATGCGCTTGTTGATGCGTTGAGGTCTCGGCGCATAGCAGGCGCAGCGATAGATGTCTATGATTTGGAGCCGCCACCACCTGGCCACCCGCTGTTTGGTTTGGACAATGTCATTCTGACTCCGCACATCGCTTGGGCCTCTGATGAGTCTGGCTGGGCGATCCGTGAAAGAATTCTCGAAGACATACTTTCATTTGCGGCGGGGAAGCCCGCGAAGTACGTGGTGAATCCTGAGGTCTTCAACCATCCCAAACAGAGGGGGATCTCGAAATGAAGTTGACTCATGTTCAGGGTACTCTACCTGGCCCCAAGGGCCGTGTCTTGCTTGAAAGGTGGCATAGGGCCGAGGCGGACGTTGTCGGTTATCAGGCGCCGGTGGTATGGGACACCGCCAGGGGCTGTATTGTGACCGATGTGGACGGTAACCGCTACATAGACTGGACATCTGGCGTACTGGTGACCAACGTCGGGCATTGCCATCCTCACCTTGTGGAGGCCATAAAAAGGGCGGCGGAACGGCTTCTGAACAACTATGAATGTGCCAACGTGGAGCGCATTTTGGCAGCCGAGGCGCTTGTGGAGGCTCTTCCGCCTCACTTGAACAAGTGTTTTTTTCTGAGCACCGGCAGCGAAGGTATTGAGGCTGCCCTTCGTCTGATGAAGCGTTATACAGGCAAATTTGAGATTCTTGCTTTTGAAGGGGGGTTCCACGGACGGACGTTCGGAGCTGCATCCGCAGGCGGATTGCCGGGGCCAAAGCGCTTGTATGGTCCAACGGTTCCAGGGATTATAAGAGCGCCGTATCCGAATCCATATCGCGATCCTCTTGGTTTGTGCCAAGGAGCGCCTCGGTTCGACAGGTATTTTCAGATGCTTGATAACATAGTTGCGGCCAACTCCACTGGCAGCCTGGGGGGTGTGCTGGTTGAACCGTACCAAGGTGCAGCGGGATTTATTTTTCCTCCCCCCGGCTGGCTTACAAGGCTGGTGGAGTGGGCACATAAACATGAAATGCTTGTGACGCTCGACGAGGTCCAGTCATCTTACGGCCGGACTGGTAAGATGTGGGCGCAGCAGCATGAAAACCTTGATATAGATATAATGGTAATCGGTAAGGCCATAGGATGCGGCGCTCCAGTGTCCGCTGTCGCTGCCAGGGACCAGATATTCTCCTGTCTAAAAAAAGGGGAGATGTCGAGCACACTCGGCGGGAACCCTATTGCGAGCGCGGCGGTTGTGGCGGTCCTCGAGATTTATCAAAAGGAGCCTCTTGTGGAAAACTCCGCCAAAATTGGCGCATATATGAAAAAGAGACTCAGGGCAATTGCCAAGGAGTGCCCGTATCTGGGTGATGTTCGTGGGATGGGACTGGTGATGGGTTTGGAGTTTGTCAGAGACAAGAAGACCAAGGAGCCTGCTCCCGAGCTTATACGTCCTATTATAGACAACTGTGCTAATGCTGGCCTTTTGGTTGGATCGGTGGGCTTGTATGGGAACGTCATCAGAGTTGCTCCTCCACTGGTCATTAGCAAGGAAGAGGCCGACGAGAGCCTGTCCATCATGGCAGGCGTTCTCAAGGGCATAAGACTGCCATGAGCGGCATGGCAAACTCGACCACAAGTGTGGCGGACGCTGTCCGCCGTTTGCTGCCCGACACAGTCAACTTTCTTTGCGGGCTTATCAGCCGGCCCAGCATTCCCGGATTGGAGATGGACGCCATGAATTTCCTGGAGGACGCCCTCCGGGACGCAGGCCTGAATGCCCGGCGTGTGGAACTATCGAACGAATTGAAGAACGATCCTGATTACTCAGATCCGATTCCCAACATTGATTACGAGGGCAGGTTCAACCTTGCCGCGGAAGTTGAAGGAAGATCAAGCGGCCGGACTCTGATACTTAACACGCACGTGGATGTGGTCCCCCCGTCGGAAGACATGCCTGCGCCATGGACGCCGGTTGTGGAAAATGGAGTGGTGCGTGGCAGAGGTTCATGCGATGCAAAGGGTCAGGCTGCCGTCATTTACCTTATATTGCGGGTTCTTAGAGAAACAGGGATTCTGAAAAGAGGTCGTGTGGTTGCTCATCTTGTGGTGGAAGAAGAAAATGGCGGCAATGGGACTCTGGCGTTGGTTCGGAAAGGTGAGAAGGGGGATGCCTGCCTGGTCTTCGAACCGTCGGATGGGAAGCTTTTCACGTCTGTGCGGGGTGCGGTGTGGTTCCGCCTGGAGTGCAGAGGAATAGCCGGCCACAGCGGACAGGCAGGGAAGACGCGCAGCGCTCTTTTGATGGCAAGAGATGCGATGAGCCTTCTGGAGGGCTACCACGCAGACCTTCTCCGTCGCTCGCGTGGATTTCCGCTTTTCGATGTTTATGAAAATCCAATGCCTCTGACCTTTGGCCGTTTGAACGCCGGCAATTGGCCTGCGGCGGCGCCGGCAGTCGCAACGTTGGAGGGCGTCCTTGGTTTTCTGCCAAACATGACCAAAGAGAAAGTGATGGAGGATCTTTGTTCATTGCTTGCCAATGGCGATCCTTTCTTGGCTAAAAATAGCAGGTTTCATTTTATGTACAGGCATGACTGCAGCGTCCTTCCGCCGGGCAACGAGTTAGGACGCATGCTTCTTGAGGCCGCGGCGCGATCCAATGTGTCGCTTAGCGAAGGCGGCATGCCTGCCTCTTGCGACGCATGGTTCTACAGCCGAATGTTGGGAATTCCAACCGTTGTGATGGGGCCTGGGTCCCTTGCCGTGGCGCATTCCAAGGACGAACACATATCCGTTGATGAAATTGCGAATATGGCGAGAGTTGCGGTCGAATTTGCCCGGCGTTTCTGTGGCGGGGACTTATGAAAGCGATTGTCAAGACCAGGAAAGGACGAGGCTTTATAGAGGTTGTGGACATGCCTGAGCCCGAACCAGGGCCGGGCGAGGTCAAGATCAAGATAGCGGCGTGCGGGGTATGCGGGTCTGACATCCATGTGTGGCATGATACTTTCCCATACTGGCCGCCGGTAATACTCGGGCATGAGTTTACTGGCACCATAGTAAAGTGCGGGCAGGGATGCCGTCGGTTTCGGGAAGGGGATAGAGTTGTGGCAGAGCCGCACACCAGAGCGTGCGGGATTTGTCCTCTGTGCAGGACTGGAAATATACAGATCTGTCCTGAAAAAAGGTCCCCGGGCTGGGGAATTCACGGTGGGATGGCAGAATATATTGTGTATCCTGAGGCGCTTCTGCACAGGATCCCGGACCATATGACATGGGATCAGGCTGCTATGGTCGAGCCCACAGCCAATATTGTGCACGATCTTCTTGAACGAACAGGCATCGTCTCGGGTGACCTGGCAGTGGTTGTGGGTCCTGGGCCGATAGGATTGTTGGCGGCATTAGTGGCGCGAGCGGCAGGCGCGCGTGATGTCGTGATCCTCGGCGCTGGCGCGGACGAGGGCTTGAGACTCGCAAAAGCAAAAGAACTTGGCTTCCGTAATACGGTGAACGTTGAGAAGACAGATGCCTCGGCTGCGGTAATGGAACTGAGCGGCGGATATGGAGCAGACGTGGTGATCGAATGCAGTGGATCTCCTGGAGCAATCGCCGGCACCGTGGACCTTGTCAGGAAGGGCGGGTCCGTGTGCGCGATTGGACTGACTGGAGGCAGGCCGGTAGAATTGCCGTGGGACAAATTTCAGTTCAGGGTTGTAAAGCTGATCTTCAACCTTTCTACGAGCTACACTTCATGGGACAGGGCTATCAACCTTATTGCAGGGGGCGCGGTGCCTGCGGAGCGTCTGATAACGCACAAGTCCCCTCTTGAAGAATGGGAATCTGTTTTTCAGGATATTGAGGCGCTGAAGGCTCTGAAGGCGCTTATGATTCCGTCCTCAGAGGATATTTAACGGGTGTGCGCTGGCGGGGAGGTGGGATGATGGAACAGGAGTTGGGCTTTGGAATTCTTGGAGCGGGGTTGATTGCCCCTTTTCACGCTAAGGCTATAAAGGCTTGCTCAGGAGCGCGGCTTGTTGGTTTTGCTGACGTGAACAAGGCCAGGGCAGAAAAACTGGCCGCTGAATTCGATGCGACGGCATTCGGTGGCTTGGACGAAATGCTGTGCCATCCTGCCGTGGATGTTGTTAATGTTGCGTTGCCTAATCATCTTCATGCGGATGCCGTTATTAAGTGCGCTGCTGCGGGGAAACACGTCATCACCGAGAAACCTCCTGCTATGACGCTGAGAGAAACAGATGCCATGGTGGAAGCGTGCAGGAAGGCGGGAGTGAAGTTTGCCTGCACTGTTCAATGCAGGGTCAGGAAGGCCGTTCAGGCCATGAAAAAAGCCGTATCCGACGGGCGTTTCGGCAGACTGCTTCATGCGGATGCGATCATGAAGTGGTTCCGCAGCACAGAGTATTACCAGTCCGATGCCTGGCGAATGTCGAGGCGATCAGGAGCCGGAGTTACTGTTCAGCATGCCTTTCATTACATTGACCTGCTTCAGCATCTTGCAGGGCCGGCCAGGCGCGTTCAGGCGAGGATGACTAATCTTGCTCATCCTTCGATTGCGCTTGAAGACACCCTTCTTGCGTTCCTTGATTTCGAGAACGGGGCGCAGGGTGTCGTGGAAGCTTCCACTGCTTTGTGGCCGGGGACCGATGTAAGAATAGAGATAAACGGCACGGATGGCACGGCTATAATGGTTGGCGAGCGTATGGCAACATGGAAGTTCAGGGAGGAGACGCCGGAGGATGATGCGATCCGCCAAATAGGAAATGCAAGCCAGCCGACCGGCGCCACCGGCGCAGCTGACATTGGCTATCATGATCACCAGGTGGTAATCGAGGACATGATAGATTCAATCAAAACTGGCCGAGATCCGATTATCACTGTGGAGTCTGTGCGTCCCACTCTTGAGATTGTTCTGGCCATGTATCACTCGGCCGCAAAAGGCACGCCTGTGGATTTGCCGGTGGAAGATGACGAATCCATTTGGGAATGGAGAAAGTAATCCGCCTCAACTGGCGGCTAGTCCAGTTGCGGCCAAATAGACATCTGGTTAACTTGTGGAGCGCTGGATATGATCATAGTAGGTGTGGCAGACATACACGGAGATGGGACGGCGCTTGATCGAGTTCTGAGCAGCGAGTCCGTTATTGATGCGGTATTGCTTCTCGGTGACATTACAAATTTCGGGACAACGGAGGATGCCGAGGCCATCGTAAAGATTGCAAGATCTCATGCTGACAAAGTTTTCGGCATTGATGGAAATTGCGATCCTCCCGAGGTCGGAGATTGGCTGACCGTTAGCCAGATAAGCCTGCGCGGCAGGGCGGTGAATCTTGGTGCCATCTATTTTCTTGGAATTCCTCGTTCCTTGCCATGTCCCGGAACTACGCCAAACGAGACGGATGAAGAAGGCTTTGAGTCAATGTGTACCCAGGCGCGAGAACTTGTTCCGGCTGCGCAGCCCTTTGCGCTCGTTACGCATCAGCCTCCTTTAAACACAGTCTGCGATCGCTCCTTCCTGGGACATGTTGGATCTGCTGCTATTAGCAGGTTCATTGAAGAAGAAAAGCCTCTGGTATGTTTGTGCGGCCATATACATGAGGGAGCCGGCGTTGATCGGATAGGAGACTGCATCGTGGCAAATCCGGGGCCGGTCAGGCGCGGAAGTTATGTTCTGCTTGAAGTTGAATCCGGGGTTGTCAGGAAACTTGAACTCAAACATTGCGCATGAAGGAGGGGGCGCCATGGAACTGTACGTATCAGCGAATGGTCGTGACAGTTGGAGCGGAAGATACAAGGCGCCGACGAAGGATGGTTCAGACGGGCCACTTGCTACCCTGGCAGGGGCTGTGGCCAGGATTGGTGTTCTCAAGGCGCAGGGCGTTCTGACCGGCCCTGTGACGGTTTTGCTTCGCGGAGGCACTTATTGTGTTACCGAGCCGGTTGTCATAAGGCCGGGCGTCTCGTGGCCTGTAACTTTCAGACCGTACCCTGGCGAAAAGGCGATCATCAGCGGCGGAGTTCGCATTACGGACTGGAAGCAGACAAAGTTAGGCGGCAAGGAAGCATGGAAAGCCTTCTTGCCAGAGG
>CALETX010000096.1 GCA_937920455.1 uncultured bacterium | reverse complement strand
CGGTTCCGCGACAGGGCAAACTGCCGCTCAGCGTCCCATTGATGATGTCTGATAAAAACGGGATAGAACAACGATTTTTTGGATAGAAGGCGATTCCAGCCAGGATTGCAAAATCCGGCCCAGAATCAGTCCTTAGTTGCCGATCGAGCCTTGCGATTGCGCCACTCGCGGGGAGAAAGACCGGTCTTTTGGCGAAAGCGACGGGTGAAATAACCGGGATCGTCAAAGCCCACTTGGCGTGCGATTTCTTTGACAGTCAGTGTTGGATTGCAGAGAAGTTTCTTGGCACGGCCAATGCGCTCATCGGCAAGATAATCTGTAAATCCCTTGCCGACGTGCTCCCGAAATATGGTAGTGAGGTGATTTGGCGTCAGTCGGGCGGCGGCAGCCAGCTCCTTTACTGTTAGCGGAAGGTCGGGTCGCTGCCGCATTAATTCGCATATGACATGAACCACGAGCGGACGCTTGCCAGTCTCTTCTCCATGTGGCAACCAGTCGGTCTTCTCGATCCACTCTCTAAGGTCGCTACGAGAGCGCAACCCAGACTGTAGAGAGGCAAGTTCGCTCTCCAGCGTCGCATTGCGACGCACCAGGCGCACCGCGTCCGCCATTGTCTCCATCGCCACCCATAGCGTTGCTCGTTTCACCTGATCCAACTTCGGCAGTGCGAGAAAAGCCTTGCGAAGTTCTCCCAGATCGAGACCAAGTTGCTCTCCCCGCGTGCGCGTCTCTTCCCATTTTCCTTCTTCAGCAAATATGCATGAAGAAACAATGGCAACTGATTCGGAAGACGTATTCGTGGCAGAACACACCAGCACTGAAGCTCCAGCGTGACACCGCTGTTCGGCGCGAGCGCCAGCGCAAGCGGCCACCGTCATCAGAATATGGCACATCCGGCAATGCTTGGCGCCTTCCGGCGACGATTGAACCAGACCACAGAAGCGAGGCTGAAGATCTGCTCTGCTGTCGCCGTGGACCTGTCCCCAGCCTGACGCCGTAGGGTGGACCACCAGAAGACGCACGCCAACAAGTTCCGCGGTCAGGTCACCGAGACGACGAATCAGCGGATGGCGCAGATTGGTTGTTTTCTCGTGGTCTGCTTCTTGTCTGGTCATGTGTCGCTTTTCCTGCCTTTTCTGCGGCATCATATTTTTCGTAGTTTTGTCCCGTATAGCATACGCCACACGGCAAGTAAAGTGCCAAATATGAACAGAGAAAAGTTCAGTACGCCCTCTGTCCTCGTCGTGGATGACGATCCTGAAGAGATGGCTTCCGCCTGCAGCGCGCTTGGAGCGCACTATACCGTGCTTGCGGCCACGACGGGAGAAGATGGGCTTCGCATGGCTCGCGCCGCGCGTCCTGACGCAATTATTCTGGATATACTGATGGCGCGGGGCAAAGACGGTTTCAAGACATTTCGCGAGTTGCAAGACGATCCAGCCACACGAGACATTCCGGTGATTTTTCTCACTAATGTGAGCAAAGCAACAGGTCTGCCGTTCGGCGTTGCAGAAATTGACAGGTATCTTGGCGGCAAGCCTGCGGCGTTTCTAGAAAAGCCTGTGTCGAACGGTACGCTTGTTGGCGTTGTGACCAAGTTAATTGACGAACGGAAAGGCTGTCGTGATAAGGACAAGAGCAGTGAGGTATAGTCGTTGATATGTCCAATGCCTCTGGTTGAGACACGGCCATCCGAGGCTGTCTGTTGAGTTGATCTAGAATGAAGCGGAGGATGTAACGCCATGGGTATGACGCGCGGCGAATTCGTGAAAAGCACAATCCTGGCAGGCGCCGCATCGGCAGTCCTGTCAGCAGTGGTTCGTAAGGACCGGCAGCGAAGCGAATCAGGGGCCCCACGCGGTTCAGAGACCATCCGCGTTGTTCGTCCACCACCATCGGGGAAGTCCGATGAAGTCGAGGATGTCTTGCTAACTATGCAACGAGACTTGGCGCGGGCGATGAGCAAGCCTGTGGAACAACGGCGCTGGATCATGATCATCGACAGACGCAAGTGTGTTGGCTGCCACGCATGTACTATCGGGTGCGTGTCTGAAAACAAATTGCCGCCAGGTGTGGTGTACCGTCCCGTGATGACCGACGAGCGAGGAAAGTATCCCAACGTTCGTCTGGAGTTTACGCCTCGTCCATGCATGCAGTGCAGGAAACCCTCATGCGTGCCGGTCTGTCCGGTGAAAGCGACATGGACACGACCAGACGGCGTTACGGTTGTGGATTACGACAAATGCATCGGCTGTCGGCATTGTCTGACAGCTTGTCCCTATGGCGCGCGAACGAGCGACTTTGGTTTTTCGTACGAGGCGACTGCGGCCAAAGGTGTTGAGACAGGTGTTGATCGCGCTGTCCAGGGTTCCGTCGGTTTGTATGAAAGACAGCCGAGTTACGAATACGGCAAGGCATGGCGCCGGGTAAACCACGCCTCTCCTATTGGGAACGCCCGGAAGTGTCACTTTTGCCTGCATCGGCTGGAAGTTGGACAGTTGCCTGTCTGTGTGACGACTTGTATCGGTCGCGCTACCTATTTTGGGGATTTGAACGATGAAACGTCCTTTGTCACCGGTCTGTTCCGACGGGAACACGTAGAACAACTCCTTGCGCATCGCGGTACGGATCCAAGCGTATACTATATTTCATAACAAAGGGACTGCGGCGTGACAAAAAACATCGCATCGTGGTGTTGGCGAGGCAACGTTGGCCGAATCATGCTGGGGGTGTGCATATGGTTCCTGCTTGCTGTTATGGGAGTGATCGGCCTCTATCATCGCATTGGTACGGGGCATCTCATGGCAGGCTATGGTTCATATGTGCCGTGGGGGGTATGGGTGGCATTATACTTCTATAGTGTTGGAATGGGGGCTGGGGTCTTTCTGATCGGCGGCTTTGTCTTCCTGATGGGGAAGCCCGACCTAGGCAAGAGAGAAGCGTTGCGTTCCACAGTTGTACTGAGCTTTGCCGCCATACTACCAGGACTTCTGGGAATTGCTTTGGATCTGGGCCGTATGGAACGCTCGGTGTTCATTTTCCTGTCACCCAACTTTGGAAGCATCATGACACTGAACGCATGGCTCTACAATCTGTTTATGTTGGCGGCCGTAATCGTCTGGGTACTGAGTTGGCGAGGGGAAACAGCATGGCTTCGGCCATTGGTGTTTTTTGGAAATATAGTGTGTTGTGCCTTTGCCATTGGGAGTGGGATGTTCTTCTCTTCCGTATCGGTTAAACCTCATTGGCATAACGCCATCTGGCCCATCGTGACTCTTGTTTCCAGCTTTTCTGCCGGCGCAGCCATGCTCTTGCTGGCCAGATGTGCAGCCGTAGTCTCTGGCTCCACTGCTGTTACAGATGCCGGATGTCAGTTGCTGCGGCGCGCCTTGCAGGTGGGTTTGACTGTTTATCTGATCCTGGCGGGATTCGAGTGGATGGCGGATCACTGGTATCAAGTTGGGTCGGCGCAAGAGATGGAGCAGCTCGGCTTACTGGCGTTTCCGTCCAAAGGAATTCAAACTGTTTTTGGTTTCTTCTTGCCTCTGCTGTT
>CALETX010000095.1 GCA_937920455.1 uncultured bacterium | reverse complement strand
TTATCCAGAAGCCCGCGCCGCGCCACAGTTCCGTTCTCAAGGACTCGTTTGGTCGGTACAGGGTCGGTACAAATTGCCAAAGCTCAAGATCTGGCACACACTGCGTCAGTCAATCACTATCTGACTTTTTTGGAAAGTTTGGTAGCGGAGGAGGGACTCGAACCCCCGACACGCGGATTATGATTCCGCTGCTCTAACCAACTGAGCTACTCCGCCATCCGTCCGTCTGCCGTTCTATTGTGCCGGAGCGGTTGGTGCTGTCCGGCGGGCAGAGGCTTGAGCGCGGCGCGGTGGCGCCGGTGTGGGGAGCTTATAGGAAGGGGCGGGGGCTCCTGTCAAGCGGGGTTTGACGGGATTTTGACAGGCGGCAGAAGTGGCTGTTCTGCCTGTGGATGACGGCGGTGATGCTGTCCGGCAAACGCGGGGAAACTGGCGGATTTCTGGCGCTTTCGGGCAGGGGCTTGCCTTGCGCCCTCCGGCGCTTCTTGCAGCTCGTGCGAAGGTCGAGCTCCGGGCTATTTCGCCGGTGAAAGACGTGGATGCAGCCTTGGTACGGGGCGCGAGCGGCAAAGGTCAGGCGCCCATGACAGGTCCCGGCACGGAGGCAGGGACGGCGCGGTGGATGTGGCGTGGAAATGTAGGGGGGTGCTACCTTCTGGACACGCACGGAACCCGGAAGTTCGCCGATAACAATTTGAAAATTAAAGAGAAAGTTGTCCTAGACGCCTAACGCCGCATGGCGCAGAGGTGAAAAAAGGTCCGTTGCCGCCCTCGTTATCGCGCAATCTTCTGGACAAATTCACGCATTCTTCCCGCATTGTTCTGTCAACTGAGCTGACGAGAACAACATTTTGAAGAAAAAGGGAAAATCCTAAAGCCCCGGCCTCAAGATCGAAGCTCCACAGTGCGCGTTTGAGCTGCAACGGGCTATCAGAAGGGACGTGGCGCTGTTCGAGGTGGGAAGTTGCTTCCCACCTCTCTTCTGAATTTCCCACCTTTCTATCATACTGAAAAATATCAGGATTTTTGAACTGGTCGGCCGAACTTCAATGCGACGAGGTGGGAAGTGCCAAAGATGCCGGAACGACGTCTCGAAGGCTGGCGTGGGCAACACCTGACAGGACAGTGCGCGGGCATCTCTTATCATGTCTGGGGGAAGGTGAGGCCGCTCATTGCATGGATGTTGCACGCAGAAATAGAAGGTCGTAAGGAGTGCACTGCAATTAAAATGATACCTCTGACAAGCATCAGGCCGAACGTTTGCCAGTACCGGGCTCGGCTGCTGCTCGCTCAAGCCTTCGCTTGAACTCCAAAGTCACCATGGGTAATGCCGCTTCGACCATTTCGGCGTCGCCCATGTCCTGCACAATCTTTGCAAGTTCATTGTAAAGATTTGCCGCTTCGCGAGCAATGCGGCGGTGCGGTGGCTTCTGTCCTAGGTCGTTGTAAACATCAGCCACGCGGTCGTGTAATCTTTCAATCAGATCGGGAAAGCAAAGCAAGTTCCTAGAGGCCTCTGCTTCCGGTTCGCTGAACATTTGACCTTTTCCAGACGCAAGCCAATTTAGGTTCACACCGAACCGGTCACCATAAATACCAAGCAAAGACAAGTCTGGTTCCCGGATGCCCCGCTCATACGAGCCAAGAGTATCAGGCGGAATGTTGAGGACTGCAGCGAACGGCGGACGTGTCGGATAGCCCAAAGCTAGCCGAGCATCTGTAAGTCTTTGTCCAATTTGCTTTTTTTGTTCTTTTTCCACAGCGCGCCGTGACGCGACAAAACGTCGTTGAAGAGACGACGTTTTGTCGTATTATCCATTTCCGCAGCCCGCTTTCGCAGGCCGCGAATGTTACCGAACCACCAACAAAAAGCGGATGCGCCAACATCCGCTTTTGCCAGGAGTTTAAGCTTATGGGTGCCGCCAAGAGATGGACGGCCAAGCGGATACTCTGCGAGATCCAGGAGCGTGGCATGACGCTCGAACAGCTCGCAATCCGCAACGGCCGAAACCCAGCAAGCTTCCGCCATGTGTGGAAGCGAACCAACACGATCAACGAAGCGATTATCGCCGCGTTTATCGGTGAGACGCCGGAAACCCTGTGGCCGGACCGTTATCCCAAAACCAAAACCCGGATTTACGATAGCAAGATTCACGGACCGTTAGAAAGTCAGAAATCCTGCGCCGCTGTTGACAGGCGGGCGGCAGCATGACGGCTCCTGTGTCAACGCGCCGAAAGGCTGCGAACGTGGTCGAAGCCCCTCTTCCGCACCATGCGTTCGAGGTTCCACTCTCCGACATCGACATTCCAGCTGACCGCGCTCGTGATCTGGATCCGGCATGGGCGGAAGCCCTCGCGGGGATGATCGCCGAGCGTGGCCTTATCAATCCGATTACCGTTCGCATCGTCGACGGCCGGAAGCGGCTGGTCACCGGTCTGCACCGCCACGCCGCCTTCGTGCTGCTGAAGCGCCTGGCCATTCCGGTTCGCATATCTGCCGCAGCTTCGGACGACGAGGCCCGGCTTGAAGAGGTGATGGAAAACCTTGGCCGGAACGAGCTGAAGGCGCTGGATCGTTGCCATCATCTTTACGAACTGAAGCAGGTCTATGAGGCGCTTTACCCTGACGCGAAGAACGGCGGGGACAGGAAGTCGGAAATCAGAACGCAAAAATTTCGTTCTGATTTTGAAACTGCGGAATTCTTTGGTTTTGCAGCCGCAACCGCCGAGAAGATCGGACTTTCGCGCCGTTCGATAGAGCTTGCCGTCAAAATCTGGAAAGATCTATCCGTTGCCTCGCGCCAGCGGTGTGCAGGCACATGGCTGGCTGATCATCAAGCGGGCCTGAAGCAGCTTTCCGAACAGTCTCCGACCGATCAGGGGAAGGTTCTCGATCTGCTTTTTGCAGAGCCGCCCCGCGCCACCAATGTGCCTGATGCGCTGACCATTATCGCCAACGGGCGGGCGCTGACGCATGTGGAAAAGAAGGTTCAGGCTGTCAGCAAGACGCTGGAGAAGCTGCCTGCGCCCGTCGCCGAAAAACTGGCCTCAGCACACATGGATGCGCGGATCGCCGAACTGCACAAGAGCATTGCCACCTTGAGCAAGTTCTTCGGCGGTTTGAAGGATGACGAACTCGATCAGGTCGTTGAGGAGCACGAGGAGCGCATCATTGCCTCCCTGAAGCGGCGGGGCCGTATCTGACCATGACCAAGCGCCGCGATCCCCACACGCTGGACCTTTTCCGCGACTATGCGCCACCGGAAGTGGTTCCGGCTTTCGAGCCGGAGATTTCCAGAGGCGGAACGCTGGACGTGAAGATTTCCCGCGTCCTGTCCGAGGCCATGGCCCGCAGTGGAAAGACTCGTGCCGAGATCGCGGCGGAAATGTCTGACTACCTTTCTCAGCGGGTTACGGAAAACATGCTTGATTGCTACGCCTCGCCAGCGCGCCGCGATCAGAAGATCACGCTTGAGCGGTTGATCGCACTCGTAGACGCGACCGAATGCAATGAGCTGCTGAACTTCATTTGCGAGTTCTTCGGCTTTGTCGCAGTGCCAGCACGATATGCAGAAGTGATCCGTCTTTGGCAGACCGAAGAAAAGCTTGCTGAGCTGGAGCGGCACCGCGCCGCTTTGCGCGGCCGTGTGGGAGGGTTGCTGAAATGACCTTCCTGACCGCGCAGGAAATCGCAGACGCCGGTGTCCGGTTGAAACTCAAGGCTTTGCCGCACACCAAGCGCGGTGTGCAGGATTACATCGACCGTCACGACTGGAAGAGCCTTCCGGACGCGCTGTGCCGCAAGCGGACAGGACGTGAGGGCGGCGGCGGCTATGAATATCACGTCTCGCTGCTGCCCGATGCACTGCAGGCCGCCATTCTGGCCGAACAGACGCGGCAACTGGTTTCCATCAGCCAGGAGGCGAAGAGGGCCCAAGAGGTGGCGAAGCGGGAGAAGCTCTCCACCGCCGCTCTTTCCGGCCGTCAGCGGGAAGTGATGACGGCCCGGTCAGCTGTGCTGTCGGCCATTGACGCGCACCAGATTGCGGAAGGCATGTCGCAGCGGCAGGCTATCCAGTCGTTCCTTGCTGATCCGTCCGCGCTGGGCGTTGCGGAAGCGACGATCATGACTGCCAACGACCGGGCGGGCCGGGCTACCGTCAGCCGCGCAACCATCTACGAATGGTTCAAGCTGCGCGACGGTTCCGGCGTCGGTGCGCTGGCCCCTCTGCCGACGAAGGAAAAGCAGGAGGTACCCGGCTGGTTCTGGAATTTCCTGCGGTTCTATGCGCAGCCAACCAAGCCTTGCCTGACCGATGCGTTAGAGAAATACAGCGCGGCTCTGCCCTCACATATTATGCCGCCGAACTATGACCAGGTCCGCCGCCTGATGGCGCGGCTTGGCAATGTGGAACGGCATCGGGGGCGCGAAGGCTCTCTGACCCTGAAAAGCCGCATGGCCTATACCATGCGCTCCACGGCTGATCTGCTGCCGGGGTGCGTT